>CAIRDU010000144.1 GCA_903877395.1 uncultured Planctomycetaceae bacterium | reverse complement strand
CTTTGAACCCGACTAGGCATCTGCAGAGAACAGACACATTTCGATGGTAAACATGTCAAATATGTCAAAGCAGAACGGACGTCTTTGGACGTCATGGCGGCCAACAATCTGGGGCTGCTGGAGAGATGCCTCTGCCGAAGCACGGCTTCGCAGGCAGGCAAAAAAACGAGGGGGAAATACGATTCCCAACGCACAACGAACCTGGCATGAGAGCCATGGGTCGAAAAGTTTCCATTACCAGCAGGCCAGTGTGCACCGTCGAACGCCACGCGGACGCTCGATGGAGGGCGATGCCCGATCCTGCCAGCACCACGAATCCAACCAATCACAAACCAAATCGATTCAGAAATCTCCTGCCGTAACGATCGAGACTCACTCAAGAGGCCCGGCTTCGCACGACCATTCACGCAGTTTACAATGTCCAAAACAAAATGCGAATATTTTTTGATCCTCTCTTGGAGGATGCACATTCCATGCCAACGATCATCAACGCCAGGGACTGCTGGTGATCGTCCAGAAAAAAAGGCCTGCATGGGAGGGCCTTGGTAGGGATTCATGGAAGGGATGACAATTCTGGGATCGCTCATTGCAAAATCGTGCAGTCGCTGGCGGTGGATAGGTATTTTTTTCCAAACTCCAGCCCACGAACCACACGCCCACTTTTGATGGCTACTGCAGGCTGGCCCGGCTTTCGATGTTTCCTGTTTTATTCAAGCCACGTTAATCTAGGGATCTTCGGAAGGCCACGCAAGATTCTGTTGGTGGGCCAAAAACGCCTTCCTAACCGGCCCCCAAAGCCCAACAACGTGCAAAAACATGTGTTTATAGCAGTATTTACAGCAGAATGACCTGTTGCAGCCACCCCCTATCGCCCCCCCTATGCCCCCCTTACCCAGCACCTTTTCTACGCATAATCCCGCCGATCTACACGCTACCGGTGCTGGGTTGCCCCTAGGCCGCCTCCACCTAGGGGCTGGAGAAGTGGTCCTCGCAGCCTGCCGTTTTGATCTGGATGCCGCACTCAATTTTACAGACGGCTGGATCGTGCTCACCGACAGGCGGCTCTTGGCCGACCTGCCAGCCTCGGCGGATGGCGAGCATAGCACCGCCGAGGCCCTCCGGGCCTGGCCGCTGGATGCCCTCACGCAACTCGACGTGCGTTTGCGCACTGGCGTTGGCCGCATTGAACTCTCGCAGGATCATCGGGTGATTGCTCGGTGGCTCTTTACGCCAGCTCGTGCCAAGGCAATACACGGGCTGGAGGATGTGTTCGATCAGCGTCTGCACGGCCAGTCCGCCAGCGATGTGCGCACTCCTAGCAATGGCACTCATAACGACTCTCCGAAAAAGCCATCGGTGCAAAACAATCCCGCGCCGATCGTGTCAGCCAAATCCAGCGACGATGATGAACCTTCTTTCTCCAAGGACAGCAGCGAGGCCAGTTGGCGAGCGCTGGTGCGTCTGGTTGCGTTTGCGCGGCCACATGCTGCCGTCGCCGTGCTCGGCGGGGTGCTCTCACTGGCCGGCACCGCCGCGGCACTTGTGCCTCCCTATCTCACAATGCCACTCGTCGACCAAGTGCTCATTCCGCGGCAGGCCGGACAGCCGGTGCCGTTTGAACGTGTCTGGTGGTATCTCGCGGGCTTGGCCATTGCGGCTCTAGCCGCTTGGTTACTGTCGTGGGCGCAGTCGTGGACGCTTGCGTGGGTCGGCGAACGAGTCGCGGCCGATCTGCGGGTGCGCACCTACTCGCACATGCAATCGCTCTCTCTCGACTTCTTTTCCGGTAAGCGCACAGGCGACCTGATGTCGCGAGTGGGCAGCGACACTGATCGGATCAACACCTTTCTATCAGTACACCTGATCGAATTTTCATCCAACGTAATGCTCGTCCTACTCACGGCTGGCGTGCTAACTGCGATCAGTCCAACGCTGGCAATCGTCACGCTGGCGCCGTTCCCGCTGGTCGTGTGGCTGGTCTATGCCGTGCGAGAACGGCTCCGTCGCGGATTTGCGCGTTCCAGCGTGGCATGGGCCGACATGACGAGCGCCTTGGCCGACACCATCCCTGGCATCCGCGTGGTAAAGGCCTTCGCACAGGAATCCAGAGAAGTCGACCGCTTTCGCGCGGCCAACAACCGGGTGCTGGAGGCCAACGACCGCGTGAATATTGTCTGGGCATTCTTTGGGCCATTGGTCAGCTTGTTCAGCGAAGTGGGGTTGCTGGTTGTCTGGGCAGCAGGAGCATGGCTGGTGTTTGGCGGCTCGGTAACGGTGGGTGCCCTGACGGCGTTCCTTGCCTACATCTCGCGGTTCTATGGCCGAGTGGAGTCGATGATCCGCATGGTGCCGGCCACCCAACGAGCCGCAGCGAGCGCCCAACGCATCTTCGAGATTCTGGACTGTACGCCTACTGTCGCCGAGGTGCCGCACCCGCTGAATCCTGGCCGAGTCAAAGGGCGTATCGAGATTGCGGGCGTGCATTTCCGTTATGGACCGCGAGAAATCCTGCACGGCATCGATCTCACGGTCGAACCGGGGGAGATGATTGGCTTGGTAGGCACAAGCGGCTCAGGCAAGACCACGCTTGCCAACCTTGTCTGTCGATTCTACGACCCTTCCAGCGGATCTATCTCGGTTGACGGCATCGACCTCAAGCAACTGTCGATCCCAGAGTATCGTCGCAATCTGGGCTGTGTGTTACAGGAGCCTTTTTTGTTTTTTGGAACCGTTGCCGAAAACATCGCCTACGGACGACCCGATGCATCGCGAGCCCAGATCGTGTCGGCTGCCCGTGCCGCTGGCGCTCACGAATTCATATTGGCATTGCCTGCCGCCTACGATTCACGAGTCGGCGAGAGGGGTGGCTCGCTCTCGGGGGGCGAGCGACAGCGGCTCTCGATCGCTCGGGCACTGTTGGTCGATCCAGCCATCCTGGTTCTCGATGAGGCCACATCCAGCGTCGATGCAGAGACAGAGGCAATCATTCAGTCAGCCATCGACAGGCTCGTTGCAGGCCGTACGACAATCGCTATTGCCCATCGACTCTCCACGCTGCGGCGAGCCGATCGCCTCGTCGTACTGGATGCCGGACGCATCATTGAAATCGGCACACACGATGAACTACTGGCCGCCGACGGTGCCTACGCCCGGCTTTACCATGCCCAAACAAAAGCCGCCGAGCAAGCGGCTGCCGGCACCTGAGGCGGCGAGCACAACAAAAGGATTCTGCATGACAATACCCGCGAAGATTGAACGCGAGACAACGGCTTGGCCAGCCACCCTCCAGTGGCGACTGGAGCGAAAGTCGCACGGCCGACTGGACTGCATCGATGCCCTCGGACAACGCCATATCGACATCGACGT
>CAIRDU010000143.1 GCA_903877395.1 uncultured Planctomycetaceae bacterium | reverse complement strand
CTGCGTGCGACGAAGCAATCGTGTTGGCCGAGATATCCATTTGCGTGAAAACGGGTGGGCCGTCGTTCATGGGTGGACTCATGGGGTCTCTTCCGATCTGGAATTGTGATTGGCGGTGTGGATCGCCGTTGCTTAGGCGCGATTTTCCTTCGACTATCGTAGACGGCCGGAGTCGGAGTTTCCATGAGTGCGTCAAAAGAATAGTTTTTCTGAGTACGCCGTTAGGGTTTTCCCAGTGTTCGGCCTTGGGTGGCTTGGTCGTTGGCGCCGACCATACCAGCCCCCAACTCTCAAGTGCTTGGCTGGATTGCCCGATGCAAGGCTTGTTTGGGAATGCGTAGCTGTGGTGCCACGCCCGCCCAATTCAAACGAGGGAGCGATCAAGCGAGCAATGGGTCAGAACACGGTTGAACCATCGATCACAGCGGCATTCGGGTTTCTCACAGCCGACGACTCGCCGTCGCACGGCCTCTTTGGCGGCTATTTGCTTGTGGACATGGCCGGTCGGCCGCTGGAATTCCACTGCACAGCGCCGCTGAAAGTGTCGCGTGCCCAGCAGATTCTCTACGGTGCAACGCTGCACAGTCATCTGCACGGCCAGCAGATCGGAGCCACGCTGCTGGCTGAAGGCACGCTTCAGCCGCAGGTGGTGCTCACCGACCTAGAGTCGATGCTCCATGTGCGACCGCATACCAAACTGCCCGTGGCCTTGGTCGTGCGTCGAGACACTCCACCCAATGCAAGCAGCTTTTTTGTCGGCACAGCCTGCGTCAGCCCGCCGTCGGATCACCCTGAGCACGCTTCGCAGTTACGGGCTCAGGTCGAGATGCTGGTGGCTTCAGTTGACCTCTGCGAACCCTTCGAACGGATCCGGGCAGCCATCGAAGAAGCACAGCGGCACTAACACCATCATGCATACGGTTCACTCACAAGCGGCACTGTCGTTGGCTTGAGCAAACGCTCGGGAGGCTCGAGGCCGATGGAAGACCCATTGATTCAGACTCCCTTGGGATCCGCGGTGCCAGGGCGCATGCGATCGTGGCACCTGGCAAAATGTCCGTTGCCGGCCGTGCATGTGTTGCCTGTCATTGCCCCGCGGTTCTCCCGGCCGGCTCGTTTACGACTGCCGGTCGACTCGGCCACACCGTGCGTCATGCGTGTGCCGTTGATCGATCAGCGGCCGGCCGTGCAGAGCTATCAATTTCGCCACGCGCCCGTGCCCCCCACGCCATGGCAGAACATTTCGCCGCCCGCCAGCCACGTGTGTATAAGCGATCTTGCTTCCGCTCCCGCGCCTGCCTCCGCTGCGCCAAAGCCCAAACGCACACGCATCCTGCCCCCACGCGACGTGGTGAAACTGGGAGAGCGTTTCTTTTTCCTGCTGCAACCGAATCTGGAAACTATCCTCGAAACCAGCCACCTGGAATTCCCTCGGCAGCCCTTTCCATTTCAGTTTGATGGCATGGCTTTCTTGATGCCGCGGCACGGGGCGGTGCTCGCCGATGAGATGGGCCTCGGCAAATCTATGCAGGCGATTTCTTCGCTGCGGTTGCTGGTGCGGTCGGGAGAAGTCAGGAGAGTGCTTGTGATCTGTCCCAAGGGGCTCGTCTCCAACTGGACTCGGGAGATTGCAGACTGGGCGCCGGAACTGCTCGTAGCGGTCGTCGAAGGGGATCCGCAGCGACGCCGCTGGCAATGGTCGCTCGAAGATGTGCCCGTCAAGGTGGCCAACTATGAGGTCGTGGTGCGTGATCGCGAACTTGTGGCTGAGTTAGGCCTTGAATTCGATCTCGTCGTCATCGATGAGGCGCAGCGCATTAAAAACCGTTCCAGCCACACGAGCCAGGCCGTGCGGTCTATCTCTCGCAATCGCAGTTGGGCCCTCACTGGCACGCCGGTCGAAAATAGCGCCGAAGATCTGGTGGGTATCTTTGAATTTGTGGCACCGGGGCATCTTTCCGACAGCATGTCGCCGCGTGCAATGGGCGCAGCGGCTGCCGACCATGTGCTCCGCCGTACGAAGGATCGCGTACTCAAGGATCTGCCGCCACGGCTGAATCGCGACGAGCGGATCGAACTCACCGCCGAGCAGCGGGAGACCTACCGGCGGGCCGAGGAGGATGGCGTGCTTCGGCTTTCCAAGATGGGGCAGGGGGCTGCGATTCAACACGTCTTTGAACTCATCCTACGGCTGAAGCAAATCTGCAACTTCGATACGGCAACCGGCGAAAGCGCGAAGCTCGAATGCCTCGAGGCAGAGCTCGATGAGATTCATGCCAGCGGCCGGAAGTCGCTCGTGTTTAGCCAATGGGTTGAAACGATCGGGCGTTTGCGTGGCAAGCTGTCTCGGTTTGGTGCGCTGGAATACCACGGCGGCATGTCGACTGCGGCCCGCGACGAGACAATCGAGCGATTCAAACACGATCCGAGGCACTCGGTTCTGCTGCTCTCCTACGGCGCCGGTGCCGTAGGGCTCAACCTGCAGTTTTCGCAGTACGTATTTCTCTTCGACCGATGGTGGAATCCAGCGGTCGAAGATCAGGCAATCAATCGCGCCCATCGCATCGGTGCCGTAGGGGCCGTCACCGTCACCCGATTTCTCTCGGTCGACACGATTGAAGAACGGATTGACGAAGTGCTCCGCCAGAAGCGAGATCTTTCAGACATGATTCTCTCCCAAGCGGAGGCCACCCCCGGCGCCGGCCTCACGCAGAGCGATCTCTTTGCCCTCTTTAAGCTCGTGCCGCCGAAACGCTCTGCTGCATGAACAGAACGCTGCCCGCTCTGGGCGTGCTGGAATCCAGTTAGCTCCACGCGAGGCTGCCGCTTTCCTGCGCAAAGCCATGCGCAGAAATCGCGCTAGTTGGTGCAATGATTCATTCGTTCGTGTGCGTATCAGATTTTTTTATTCCTCGTTTGAACATAGTCGGCGAGCCACAGAACTGAGCGATCATCGAGAAAAACGTAATCTTGCGAACATGCCACGATGCCTCGCATTCCATCTGCCTCCCCCACCTTTGCAAATATGGCACGGCGTTTGCCATTGCCTCAAACATTCACAGCGTGACTAGAGTTTTTTCTGGTCCTCGAGGATCACGGCGCAGCGGAGGTGCCGCTCTTCGATTTGTATTCCTTCATCTTCCCTTCTGGAGGCGCACTATGCGGTCCTTTCTTTGCTTTCCGTTCAGGGAGTGTGCGCTCGGCATCTGCCGACGCTCTGGCGTGACGGAGTCCGGTCGGTCGCTTTCAAACGGCGTGTGGGCCTCTGGGGGTCGCGTCGTGGCCACAGTGGCGGGGCTTGCGGTCGTGGCGGCGATGCTGGCCGTGCTCCCAGAAGTTGGCCTTGGGGCCGACGAGTCCGTCGCGGAGTCGGCCGTGGCTGCTGCGGCCGATGCCGGGGTGACGGCGACTGGCTACAGGCCCAACGTGATGTCGCACGAGCAGATGGTAGAGAAGCTCTGGACCGGTGCCGACACCGTCTGGGTGCTGATCTGTGCCATGCTCGTATTCTTCATGAACCTCGGGTTTGGCTGCGTCGAGACGGGCTTCGCGCGGTCGAAAAACTGCGTGAATATCCTTTCCAAGAATTTCATTGTGTTCGCGGTCACATCCCTGGCCTTCTGGTTACTGGGCTGGGATCTGATGTTTGGTTCTGGTGACGGTACCTGGATTGGCAATTCGGGTACATGGATGGTGGGCGGTTTCGATCCGGCATTCGATAATAGCCCGTTGATGGGCGACAAGTACAAGGGCGTGTATGGGGCGATCAGTTGGACGCACGTGCCGTTGTACGCGAAATTTTTCTTCCAACTCGTCTTCGCGGGTACTGCGGCGACGATCGTTTCCGGTGCCGTTGCCGAACGGATTAAGTACCATTCTTTCATCATCTTCTGCTTCGTTATGGCGCTCGCGATCTACCCGGTCGTGGGCCACTGGATCTGGGGCTTTGGCTACTTGGCAAAGAAATGGAATTTCTGGGACTTCGCCGGCTGCTCCGTGGTGCACTCGGTGGGTGGATGGGCGGCCCTCACCGGCGCCATCATTCTTGGCCCGCGGATTGGCAAATACGGCTCCAGCGGGAAGATCAATGCCATCCCAGGCCACAACATGACGGCTGCCTTCATCGGCTGCCTTGTGCTTTGGTTCGGATGGTTTGGCTTCAATGCGGGTAGCACGATGGGCGTGGCCGGTGACGGCGGTGCGCTCGCGTCCCTTGTTGTCGTCAACACAAATTCGTCCGCGGCGGCGGCAACGCTGACGGCAACGCTGACGGCATGGCTGTTGTTGGGCAAGCCCGACATTGGGATGACGCTCAATGGATGCCTAGCGGGGCTCGTGGCGATCACGGCCAGTGCGGCCTACACCAGCGTCCCCTGCGCGTTCCTCATCGGGGCGATCGCCGGGGTGCTGGTGATCTTTTCGGTACTTTTTTTCGACAAAATGCGTGTCGATGATCCCGTCGGTGCCACCAGCGTGCATCTCGTCTGCGGAATCTTTGGAACCCTCTGTGTCGGCCTCTTCACGACGACGGATCTCTCAACCACGGTGCTGAATACGCCGTTTGGCACCGCCGATGCGGGCGGTCCCACGGCCGGCCTGTTCTTCGGTGGCGGCACCAAGCAGCTCATCGCCCAACTGGTCGGTGTGTTGATGGTCGGGGCATACGTGGTGCCGGTGTCGGCCATCACCTGGCTGCTGATCAAGGCACTCGTCGGGCTTCGGGTCTCGCCACAGGAGGAGATTGAGGGGCTCGACATCCACGAGCACGGCAACGAAGCCTATCACGGCTTCGTTATGGTTCGCGACGAATAAAATTGCTTGACCCAGAAGGATGTCCCAACGGCTTGGGTGGGCACTCCGCCTCGCTCACCCAGGCCGGGGCATTCTTCGCGTATTGTTGGGAGCGTCTGGAAGCTTAACGCAGTAGAGAGTCGGCGAGAAACTGTCCTCTCTCTATGGACTGTCCACTTGTGTCTGAAGCTCGCAGGCCGTTACGATTTGAGTTTCGATGGAGTTGGAGACGCCGTCTGTGAAGCTCATTATCGCAATTATCCAGCCGAGTAAATTGGAGAGTGTCAAACAGGCGTTATCGGAGGTCGAAGTTTTTCGGCTCACCGTTCTGGATGTGCAAGGTTTTGGCCGGCAAAGGGGGCACGTGGAAACCTACCGCGGCCACGAGATTGCGGTGAATCTCCTGCGAAAGGTGCAGCTCCAAATCGCGGTGAACGACGAATTCGTGGAGCCCACGATCGCG
>CAIRDU010000142.1 GCA_903877395.1 uncultured Planctomycetaceae bacterium | reverse complement strand
GCTTTGGCTCAGGTACCCAACGGTTCGCGAAGTCAAAATTCCTTGACCACTGGAAAAGAATGCGGCGCTTCTGGCTTTTGCCACGGCGCCGTCGATCGCAAACGCCAGGTAGTTGATATCGCTCGTATTGATGCCGCTCTCGGTGCGAACTCCAAGAATGGCCCCTCTGCGATCCACGACGGCAATGATGGCGTCGGTACTCGGGGTGGCCGCAGAGGCACGATTCAAAATCGCCTCGATTTCAGCAACCGTCAACTGGCCGCCAGAAAGCATGTGTCGCGATTCGAGCGACTCCATGACAAGCGTCGGCCCGACTGCGGGGCGCCGACTCTTTCTGTATGCTTTCCTGAGGAACCCGATCAAGGCCATAGATTGTTCCCACCAAGGGTCCAAAGTGACTTTTCGCACTGCGGGGTCTCAACCGATTGCATCGCTCAAACGTACCATCCAATTCCATTTCGAGCGAAGAATAGGCGCGCCATTTTTGTGCGGAACGGCCACGGGCAAAAAAGCAGCGTTTTCAGCACTTTCTTGGCCATTGAGGTGGTGCTGTACGGAACCGTGCCGAAGCCCTTGCCACCATCGACCCATCCAAAGAACGTGCCATTTGCCGCACAGGTGGATTGAAGGCAGTGTACGTTTGTTTCGCTCTCAAGCCGCGATTGACAGAAGCGACATTGCCATATCTGCTTGAACTATTGATCGCCTAGCACACCTAATAAAAGTGGATCCTCGTTGGGACGCCATTGCCGTCCAATCGAGCCACCCCGCAATGATCTGAGGATTTGCCATGAAGGTTCGAGAGTTGCGCGCGGTGCTTGATGCAAATCCGGGCGTGAAGATGCACTGGATGCTCCCGGACCAATCCTTTGTTCCCGCGCACTACCACATCACCGAGGTCGGACGCGTGCACAAAGACTTCATCGACTGCGGTGGCACTATGCGGTCGCTGACGTCGTGCGTCCTGCAGGTCTGGGTCTCCAACGACTTCGAACATCGACTGGAGACGACGAAATTGGCAAAGATCGTCGAGGTCGCGCGACCATTATTGCAGTCCGACGACCTGCCTGTGGAGGTGGAATACGAAAACGCGGTGGTGTCGCAATACCCTCTTGGTGGTGCCGAGGTCACGCCGTCTGGAATCCTCTTCTATCTTGGCACGAAGCACACGGCCTGCCTCGCTCCTGAGAAGTGTGGAGTCGGTGGTGATTCGTGCTGTCCAGCCCCCGAGCCTACCGTGAGCGAGTCAGCCGGTGGTGCCTCGCGGCCTGCGTGAATGGCCAAACCCAATGGAGGCTCACCACGGACGCCGCACCAAGTGCCTTTGGCCTTTCCTTGGGGCCTGCAACCCGGCTGTGTTGGCGGGCGTGCGGTATCCTGCGAGGAGCCACAACGTGCGGGCAAGCCATGCGAGCGGGCGTTGCTTCATCGTGCTTTCCAGCGAAGGTACCGTGCAAAATAGAGACTTGATTCTGTACCCAAGCCTGATGCTATAGCCTATTTAGAAGCAGTCACGTTGTCAGTTTGTGGCATCCATTCAATGGTGGCTTTTTGTGAACTGTTTCTTTGAACCGTCTACTTCAACCGTTTCCTTTCATTCGGACGGAGTACGACGTTCATGCTGCTGAAAACGCTCGATGCCTACGACTTTGTTGTGCCGCCTGTCATTCGATTTGGACCGGGCCGGATCGTAGAGATCGGCGAAGTGGTTGCGTCGCTCGGAAAGCGGGCGTGGCTGGTGGGCAGTGATCGCGGCCTGCGGCAATCGACAGCCAAAGGACAAATCGAAAAAAGCCTCAGCCAAGCCGGCATCCCCTGGCAGATCGTAGCCACCAGCTGTGGGGAGCCCACCGTGGATCAAGTCGCGGCAGCGCTGGCCGCTCTGCCACCGGGGGATCGCAATGGTGTTGTGGTGGTGGCCGTTGGGGGCGGGTCAGCAATCGATCTGGCCAAGGCGATTGCAGCGATGGTAACAAACCTGCCTGCGAACACGTCTGGTCAGGATATCGATTATGACACAGTGGTCATCGACCATCTGGAGGGCGTGGGCGGATGTTTGGCAATCCAGCACTGGCCGCTGCCGCTGGTGGCCGTGCCAACCACCGCCGGTACAGGCGCCGAGGCCACACGCAATGCCGTTATCTCCTGCCCGCGTCGCCGGTTCAAGAAAAGCATGCGAAGTTGGATGATGGTGCCGCGGGCTGCGATCGTGGACCCGCAACTCACCGTCTCCTGCGATCGGGCCACAACGGCGGCGACAGGACTGGACTGCATCACCCAACTCATCGAGTCGTTTGTCTGCCGATTCAAGCGGCCGTTGCCCCGGGCCCTGGCCCTCGAAGGCCTGCCGAAGGCCGTGCGGGCGTTGCCCCGAGTGCTCCGCGATCCTACTGATCTGGAAGCCCGAGGGGCGATGAGCCATGCGGCCTTGATGTCTGGAATGGCACTTGCCAATGCAGGATTGGGGATGGCCCACGGAGTGGCCGCAGCACTTGGCGTGGAATGCGGCACGCCGCACGGTGTGGCCTGCGCGCTGATGTTGCCCGTGGCTATCCGCGTGAATAGCCCGGTAGCCTCTGCCGACTTTGCAATACTTGAGCGATCCATCGATCCCGCGGCATCGACGGACGACGGAGTTGCGGCGGCGGCGCTGCTTACGCGGATCCAGCGACTCTGCTTGGAGGCGGGCGTGCCCCAACGACTCTCGGACGTGGGACTGCGGCGGGAACGGCTGGATTGGCTGGCCGAAAACTCCGGTGGCTCAAGCCTGCGAGGCAACCCCGTTGAGCTTGATCCAGTAAGCCTGCGAGAAATTCTGGCGGCAATCTACTGATCGCCAAGCACATATCTTCTGGCTCGAGCCGGCGAGTGCTCGACGCGGATTGACATCGACATTCCGAACCATCGCTTGGCAAGCCGGGGTCCGCGTGAAGTTGAAGCGAGTCGGCTTATCCTCGCATCGAAGCGGAGACTTTACCCGCCCCCCGGCGGCTTGCTATCGCGCCGCTTCCTCGACTTTGAATTCCTGAACCACAGGATCGTCAAGGATCTCAAGCAGCATCGCGGCATCTGCGCCGCCCGCTTGGGCACGTTGCCACTTCTCTCGAGCCTTCTGGATATCTATTTCGGGCTTCGTAGCGTGGTACGCGCCCAGAAAGAGGTTGTTCGCAGGCTTTGCGTCAAACCAGTCCTCGACAATCGTGATGAGGATACCAGACGGAATCTTGTCGCGAGCAACGGTCGTATTCTTGCCTTTAGCACGGTAAATAAATTTTTCGCTGTCGATCTCTACAACACCAATTTGTATGCCGTTGACTTCGTAATTATTGTCAGCCGTCACAGCAGCGAGTGCCTGTTCACGATAGCTAGCAAACTCCTTGGCGTAATACACGAGTTTCTCCCATCGCTGGATCCGAGAATCATCCACACCGGGCAGGGCTGCTGCTTGGTCGAGCGTGGCCGCGGCGGCAGCGAACTCCTGATTTTGGAGCGATGTTAAGACATCCGTTAACTTCTCAACCAATGGGTCGATCGCCTGCTGTGCCTGCTTTGGCGGCACAACTTTAGCTGGCTTGCCGGCGGAATTGGGCCCCACGGGCATGGGAGGGGTTTGAGGAAATGCAGGCTTTAACGTGAACGGGGCCACTTCCTCGGCAGGCTTTTCTACCACCGGCTCTGGTTTTGGTTCTGGTTTTGGTTCTGGTTTTGGTTCTGGTTTTGGTTCTGGTTTTG
>CAIRDU010000141.1 GCA_903877395.1 uncultured Planctomycetaceae bacterium | reverse complement strand
GCGCCTTTCCGTACAAACCGTTCCACAACGTGCTTATTGTGAACAATTTCGTGAAACACATAGATGGGCGTACCGTAGAGACGGATCGCCATTTCGAGTGTCTCGATCGCCATATTCACGCCAGCACAAAATCCTCGTGGACCGGCAAGCAGGATCTTCATCGCAGAGTTCCAGTGTGAGTATGTGTTGCGTATGAGCCTAGGGCATCCTAACGGAAATCAGGTTTTTTGTCGCCGAACGGATTTCACTTCGGCTGCGACTCGGGCTTCTTGTTCTTGTAAGACGTGGGAACGCAACGAACCGTGGCACGGGGGGGCGTGGTAGGCCGTGATAGACATGGGCACAGATGCTCGCGACAGAACTGGCGAAAGCTCGCCGAGTATTCGGTTTTTCGATCCTTCTGAGAGCGGCATCACCGCAGAATGAGAGCAGAGAAAAAGCTGGTGCGAGGAGGCTAATACCGTTCCGGAGTCAATGCGTTTGAAACCTGCACCCGTTGAAGTGGTGGGCCTGATATGCTGACATGGGAATGGATTGTTCGTAACATGCACGGTGACCGAGTGAATCGTGATCGGTCTCAATCTTTCATATAGCATTCTGGTGCATAGCTGTGGCCCGTCATTCTCAAGATAGAAAGGCTCTCGCTGGGCAGAGAGATCCCACGGCGTGTCAAGTATCGGCTTTGCCCGGGGGGGCGACTCTGGCTGAATCTGAGGCATTTTGCCGAGGGGTGGCGAGGCACTACGAAAATTTTACGGTTGCCACTCGGTTGGTGCCGAAGCGGTTGCGGCAGCATCTCACGAATGTCTATGCGTTTGCCAGGTGGAGCGATGACTTGGCTGATGAGTCGCCATCTCCCTCCGAGGCAGCCAGAGGCTTAGCCCATTGGCGGCAGCACCTTGAGGCGTGCTTCGCAGGCAGTTCAACGCATCCTGTTTTCAGAGCGCTGGCTGAGACTGTTCGGCAGACGGGTCTCACGATCAAGCCATTCTCAGATTTGCTGAGTGCTTTCGAGGAGGATCAGGTATTCGATCAGGATCAGATTCGCGTCCGCTACGCAACTCGGGCCGACCTGCTCGACTACTGCCACCGCTCTGCCGATCCGGTAGGCCGCATCGTGCTGGCCTTGGAAGGCTGCCACGATCCAGAGTTGATCAGCATGTCGGATGCGATCTGCACGGGTCTGCAATTGGTCAACTTTTGGCAAGACGTGAAGCGAGACAGGCTCGCAGGCAGAGTCTATCTGCCGAGGGACGATATGGATCGTTTTGGAATCGAAGAGACGGCGCTGGATGCAAGCAGGGCATCGCCCGACCTCGTCAGGCTATTGCGAGAGGAGGTTGCATGGGCGAGCGAGTGCTTTGCCGCTGGCTCCCCACTGGTAAAGCGGGCGCCGCCTGTGCTGCGGCCGGCGATCAGGATGTTTTTGGCGGGTGGCCGCGCGGTCGCTTCGTGTGTGGAGCGAGCGGGCTTCGATACGCTATCGGTACGGCCCACGGTTGGAACGTGGACACGGTTGCGTCTGGCTGCCGCCGCGTGGTGTGAGATCACAACGGCTCCTTGGAGAAGCCGTGCATGAACACGCTTGCCGCCGATCACGCTGTGTGCGCCGAGGTGCTCCGTCGCTCGGGCTCTAGTTTTGCGATGCCGATACGATTGCTGCCGCTGGAAAAACGGCGAGGCACGACGGCACTCTATGCATTATGCCGCCGCGTCGACGATATCGTCGACGATGCCGCAGACGCGGTGTCCGCTGAGGCATCCCTCAACGCGTTTGAGTCCTCGCTGCATGCAGCACTTGCCGGTGAGCCAGCAGGGGATCCGGTGGTCCGTGCAATGGTCGATACCGTCCGACGGTTTGGTGTGCCCAAGAACTACTTAGACGATATTGTGGACGGCGTTCGCATGGATCTCACGCATCACGTGTACAGCACATTCGCGGACTTGGAGGGCTACTGCCGTCGGGTGGCCAGCGCCGTTGGTCTCGCTGCGATTCACATTTGGGGCTTTCGCACCACCGAGGCTTTATCCGCTTCCCATGCCTGCGGCTTGGCATTTCAGCTCACCAATATCCTGCGGGACATTCCTGAAGATCTGGCGCGCGGCAGAATTTACATTCCCCAAGAAGTTTTTGCCGTCACTGGGTGCAGCGTCGACGACCTGCGGGCTGGCCGGATTGGGGAGGGCTTTGCCGGGGTTGCTGAAATCACAATCAATCGTGCCGAGATGTTCTTCCAGCAGGCGGAGTCGCTGGACACAATGCTCTCCACCGATGGGCGCCTGGTCTGGCGAGCGATGTTTGGAGTCTATCGGGCGATGCTGGGATCGGTGCGGCGATGTGGCGTAGGGATTTTCACGCAGCGAGTGCGGCCGAGCCGACCGCTGGTGACTGGTGCAGCAGTGGCTACTCTTCTCATGGGGCCACGGCTGACTGGGCCGTGGCTGTTGGGGCCAACGATTCGACCAGCCACGCAGATCGCGACGCATACGGCATCGCCTCAACCCCGGCGTCGAGTAATTATTGTAGGAGGTGGCTTGGCTGGATTGGCGGCGGCGGCCTCGCTGGCTGAGTGCGGGCGCGGCCTGCTGGATATCACGGTGTTGGAAGGGAGGCGTCGAGCCGGTGGACGGGCCGCATCATTTGAGGATCCAGTGGCCGGTGGGTTGGTCGATGCCTGCCAGCATGTGGCCATGGGTTGCTGCACGAATTTTATTGATTTGTGCCATCGGGCGGGCTGTTCCGACGCTCTGCGCAAGGATCGCACGATGTGGTTTATTGCCGCCGACGGCCTCCGCTCGG
>CAIRDU010000140.1 GCA_903877395.1 uncultured Planctomycetaceae bacterium | reverse complement strand
GTTCCCACTGGTTAGATGTGCTGAACCAGACGACGGGTTTTTCATTGGGCTCGAGTCTTGTCGTAGATGGCTTGATCACATCTGAACTCAAGATCTGGGCGAGTTTTTCTTGGGTCGTGTAGTGGTAGAGAACGTAAGGAAGCGGGGCCGAGCAAGTGCCTGGGTTGCTTTTCGCAGGGCTCTCGGAGGCTGGGGCTGGGGTTGGCTGTGCAGGGACTGGCTGTATGGGGGCTGGCTGTACGGGAACAAGGTAAATCTGAATTTTCATGTGAGGTCTCCGAAATTGGTTTGGTGGAGGAGGGCGGTGGAGAGGCTGTGGAGTGGAAAAGCGGTGCAGGGATCAGGCCAGCCAGAGAAGCCAGCCCTGTGAGCAAATGGCATAAAGCCAAACGCACGGAGCCGAGATATGGGGGCGAGATATACGGGCGAGATATAGAAGGCCGGCGGGAGCGTGATTTGAATAGATATCTTCTCAGGCACCGGCACGAAACGAGAATAACGGGAAGCAATTACTGGTACTGGCCGGATGAGTTGCACCCCAGGCCGATCAGCTCACACGCCCAGCCCATGCCCAATTGCGAGCACGTGCCCACATTGAATATGCCCTGTTTCTGGCAAGTATTTAGGAAGCCACGATTTTTTCACGCGGCTCTTTTTATTAGCTATCAGGCTCAGGCTCGTGCTCAGGCTCCCGCTCACCAGCCCCGTCTATAGATCCGACGGTATGCCCGATTGAGTGGTGCTTGGACAGCCGGCCTCGCACGGTACACAACGCTCCGTGGATAGAGCCCAACGTAGGCTATCGGCACACCCACCTGAACAGAGCGGCCAGCGTTGAGCCCCGAATAAAACCCAGCGTTAAAGCCTGAATCAAAGCTTCTGTTACCGATGCCGTATGGAGAAAAGCCGGGGCCGTAAACGCCTGAGTAAACACCCGGATAGAAACTAGTGGAGAAGCCTGAGTATCCGCCGGGGCCTCCAAACCCAGTGCCCCCGATCCAAAGCCCTTGAGCATTGGCTGACTGGTTACACGCCAGCGAGCCACAGAGCAGGCCAAGACTCAAAACGAAGAGACGCCGCAGCATTGAAGATCCTCCCTGAGTAAGAGCCCGAGTAAGAGTCAGGGCCGCTCCAGAACAGCCCGGCTCAATCAGGATACCCAATGCCTGCAAAAAAAGATCAGCTTCGGCAGCGGGTGTGTCGTTGCGGCTAGGAAAACTGGTAGCCGGAAGTGCCGCCTTGAATGAAGGGGACTGCGATTCGAGCGGCTGATTTTTTAGAGTTCTTGCAAGTGTGCAACTCAGCAGTCCTCAGCGAGATCAGCGACAAATGGGAGACCGAAAGGGCCTCCATGAACATGGAAGCCACGTGACCAGCCCAATCAAACCGCGATTTACAGAAGAGATGTTGCTTTATCGGTGACGCAGGTGCTTGGGCGGCTTCGCGAGCATTCGGTCCAATAGGGCAGGCGTTGTTTTCTGTCCCAAGGGCATCTCCTTGGCTCTCCCCAGTCATATCAGAAAACGGTTGCGTTTCGTCGATTTACAGATATAATTGGGGAATGAGCAGTTTTCAGGATTTTGTCGATTCCCAGCTAGTCCGAGGGCGGGCGTACTTCTCCAAAGCGGTCGCTTTGGCGGAGGTCCGGCAAACGCCGCAAGCGCTCCAGGCGGCCATCGCGAGGCTGACGAGGAAAGGTGGGCTGGTTTCCCCGCGAAGGGGATTTTACCTGATTCTCAGGCCAGAAGATCGGCTGCTAGGTGCCCCCGATCCCGCTCGCTGGATCGATCCGTTGATGAAGCATCTGGGTTTCGACTACCGAATATCCTTGTTGCGTGCCGCTGCATTTCACGGATCGGCCCATCAAGCGGCAATGGTCTTTCAGATCATTACCTCGCGTCAACTTCCGAAACTTGAAATCGGGAGGCAGCGGGTCGAGTTTCTGTACCAGATGCCCGCATCCTTTGCTGAATCGAACCGTCCGGAGTGGCTCTCGCAATTAAAAACGGAGGCGGGCTACGCCAAGATCGCGGGGGTGGAACTGACACTGCTTGACATCTGTCGCTATTTCCACCGAGCAGCGGGAATCAACGGTGCCGCGCAGGCCGTCCACGATCTGGGCAAGAAAGCCGATTCCCGCATCCTCGCCAAGGCAGCCAGTGCCTACGAGAATTCGGCCGTAAGACGCCTTGGTTACCTCTTGGAGCGGTTTGGGCATATCCGTCAGGCCGACGCACTGCGGCCCTTTGCTGCCAAAGCGAAGTCCTTCAAGGCGCTCGATCCGGCATCCAAACCCATTGTTGCCGAGTTGAAGATGCTGGAGGAGAAAAGTCCGGTCTGGAAGCTCATCATCAACGTGCCTGTGGAGATAGACCTTTGATACCCATCGCTCACTTGCGGGAATGGACCGCGTATGCTCCCTGGCCCGATCTCAGGCAAGTGGAACAGGACCTCATTATCAGCCGTGCGCTATGCGACCTGTTTAACAGCGAGCAACTGCAAGGCAAGATCGCGTTTCGTGGTGGCACGGCCATTCACAAGCTCTTGTTCGGTAAGCCACTGCGGTATTCGGAAGACATCGATCTGGTTCAGACACAGGCGGAACCCATCGGCAAGACCATTGATGGAGTACGCGCTGCTCTCCCGTGGCTCGGAAAATGCAATCGTGAGCAGGTCGCTCACTCGATGCACCTCGTCTTCAAGTTCATCCCTGAAGAGGGCAGTGGCAATCCCCTCAAGCTCACGGTCGAGATCAATACTCGCGAGCATCAACATCTCTACGGACTGAAATCCTACCCGTTCGAGGTCAGAAGCGCGTGGCATCAGGCCAAGACGCAGCTTGTCTCATTTGAGCCGGAAGAACTCTTTGGAACCAAGCTGCGAGCACTGCTTCAACGACACAAGAATCGGGACTTGTTCGACCTAAACGAAGGATTGCTCCAACTCAGTCTTGACTGTGATCGGGTAATCGCGTGCTTCCAGCACTACCTTGCTCTGGAGGAGCATCCTATAAGCCGGGCGAACGCTGAAGAACGAATGCTCAAGAAACTCAATCAAAGCCTCACGGAAGATATCGCCCCTTTGCTTCCTGCTGGCGTAAGCTTCACCGACGCTGATGCCATCACCGCTTTTGGCAGGGTATGGGGAGAGTTAATCAAGCGTATTCCAGGCGAGCCCTGGAAGTCTTCCGATGCGGTGATCGAGGCAATTCGGAAAGAGAAAATCCCTGCTCTGCTGCACAGCATTTACGAGTGAACAGCCCGTCGAGGAGAGCGAGCGATGTACACGACGCTCCCCCACCTGTGCTCAATCATTTGCCGAATCCATTCTGCGACAAGAGATCAAGCTGATTGACGGTGAGGCGCACAAGCAATCGCGTGGACCGCGTTGGCGTCCGACGCCAATGATTGACCTGCCCCCCCTAAACGGCACCACTTCCAGAGCGATAATCTGGTGGTGTCTCAGCCAAAGG
>CAIRDU010000139.1 GCA_903877395.1 uncultured Planctomycetaceae bacterium | reverse complement strand
TCCAAAGCGAGGCTGATCGCCCACTGGCCGCTGGTGTCCGATGCCCGCGATGCGATCGGCACCGCACACGGGGAGCCGCATGACGTGCGGTTTACCGGCATCCGAAATGCAACCGGTCCGCAGCAGGACAGTGGTGTGGAGTTGAATGGACGCACAAGCCGAATCAGAGTGCCGCACAGCGAGGCGCTCAATCTGGGCAGCGAGGATTTTTCGCTTTCCGTATGGGTCCGTTGCACAACGCCTCTGCAATCGGTGCTTGGGGACGTGGCCGCCAAATTTGATCCTGCCGAGCGACGCGGTTTCAATCTGCACGTGGCAGGCAGTTCGCCAGCCTACTCCAGCATGTCCGACGCTAGGCACCTGCATTTTGGAATCGACGATGCCCGACAAAGCGGCTGGGAGGATCATGGGCGGCCGTGGCCTTCAAATTCGCTAGTCTCGGGTTTGATCGCCTACGAAGGCAGCCTCTATTGCGGCATCTCGGATGCCGATACCCCCGAGGCACGGGCCCATATTTTCCGGTTCGACGGCGGAAATAAGTGGGTTGATTGCGGCCGGCTGGGCATCGACCCCAACCACCATTCGGTGATGTCGATGATCGTCCATGATGGCAAACTGTACGCGGGCACGGGCATCTGGGATTGGGTGCAGGCGCTCGGTGGCCTTGAGGGCGCCCCGCCCCCGGCAGCCACGCATGTCTTTGTCTACGAGGGCGGCACCCAATGGCGAGATGTGGGGCAAGTTGGAAATGGGTCACGGGTGCTCTGTCTGGCGAGTTTTGCTGGGTCTCTCTATGCCGGGATCGATAGCGTGGGTGGGGGTCGTGTTTTCCGATACCAAGGCAATACCTGGTTTGACTGTGGCGCTCCAGACGGCAGGAATCTGGAGTGCCTGATTCCATGGGGAGGCAAGCTCTACGCCGCCACTCACGGCAACTTCTACCACTCTCTCGTTGACGGCTCGTGGAAGCCGATCGGCAAAGAACCTCACGGAATCAACCAAGTGCATTCCATGCAGGTCGTCGGCGGAGAGTTGCTTGCGGGCACATGGCCCCAAGGCTATGTGCTGCGGCACGGCACCGGCGACGACTGGCGCACGATTGGCCGGCTGGGCTTGCCGGAGACAAAGGGCGTGGAACCGTGCAATGAGGTGATGGATCTCACCGTTTACAACGGCAAGCTCTACGCAGGACTCATTCCAAAGGCCGAGGTCTACCGCTATGAGGCGGACCACGATTGGACGGTTCTTGGTTCGCTGGCCCGCCGCCCCGACTGGGATGTGCGGAGCAATCCTTCGTGGGTTCGAGTGACCTGCCTCACCTCTTTTGGAGGCCGCCTTTTCGCCGGCACAGGCTCGTGTCAGGGCCGCGCTTTGGACGCGCTGGTTGATCCGTCGCTGGGCAAGGTGCTCTCCATGCAGGCCGGTGCGGTGGTCAGCCATGATCGCGACATCGGCGGCAACTGGACGCATGTGGCAGCGATCCGTCGAGGCACCTCATTAGAATTGCACGTGAACGGCCGACAGGTGGGCTGCACACCACTTCCTGACGGCCAACCACTGGATCTGAACAACGATGCGCCGCTCTGGATCGGGTATGGGGCACAGAACTCGTTCGACGGCATGCTGGCTCACATGAGACTCTATGCAGGCGCATTGGACGCAACAACGCTCGCCCGTCTGGCCACAAACCGCAACTGATTTGACCAGCACACGTGCGCCATTGAGTCTCTGGGAGGTGCCTGTACTCGGCCCAACCTGTACTCGAGCCTGACTTACCAAAGCGACTATTCGCGTGAGGTCCATGGCCTACTTGACCTGCATGATCTGAGCGATCCGCCGCCGCTTCCAGATTGACCACGCCGCCATCCCGATCCCGATGCCCGCAAAGATGATCGTGTCGGGCTCGGGCACGATCACAAGCTCAACGACTTGGCCATTGGTGACTGTGCCCGTCGCAAAGTTGGCCGAAGCCACCGTCTGCGTCGACATCGTAACGCCCGTAATACTGGGCACCAATCCCAAGTACTCTGCAAGCGTGTAGTAGTTGACGCCGTTGTACACGCTTGATCCGCTTCCATCCCCTTGCACAAAATAGTTGAACTGTCCAGCCGACACGTTGGTCAGAAGGTTCAACTGTGCCAGTGTGGCATCGGTGAAGAAGCCGCCTTGGAACGTGTCGCCGGCTACCAGTGACGCCACTTGGAAGTAAATGTTGACGGCATTGGAACTGTTGAGTTGGCTTGTAAAGGGGGAGGCCGATGTCAGGTGCAGCACGTCGTTGACGCTCGCAGAGGCCACGCTCCATGCCGGAGCCCCTGTGCCTGTCAG
>CAIRDU010000138.1 GCA_903877395.1 uncultured Planctomycetaceae bacterium | reverse complement strand
GGGGCATATTTGAGTCATCGTGGTCATGGCAAGTGAACGACACTGGCTTTCGTGTTGCGAGCGTGTGGAGTGCTCGCGTTGGGGGTTGTGTTTTCAGAGACATTCATCATTTGCATCCGCAGATCAAATGCTTCGGCACTGGCGCGAAACGACTTTCTCACCGCGGTGGCCGACGGCTGCAGGAATGTTGCCGGCACCACACCGATCCAAAAGACAAACACAGCCAGCGGCACGAGCGCCGCGGTTTCATACCATTTCAAATCGCATGCATCAGCCGGGGACGCATCGGCATCGTGGCCGTGGTCATCTGGTCTGCCCGCACCGTGGCTATGCTGCAACGCACTCTTTGGCGGCTCACGCGAGCCGCCAAAGAAGACTCGCTCCACGGCCCAGAGCATGTACCACGCGCCCAGCACCACGCCCACAACGGCAGCCACAGACATTGTCAGATACGCGGCCCCAAATGCTGGCGAAACGCCAGACCACGCCCGCTGAAACGAGCCAGCCAGAACCATAAATTCCCCAACGAAACCGTTCAGGCCGGGTAGGCCGATGCTGGAAAATGTAAATAGCATGAAGAACACTGTCAGCCAGGGGGCCCTGGCCGCAATACCGCCCAGATTGGGAATTGAGCGGGTGTGGAATCGCTCATAGATCATGCCCACCAAGGCAAACAGGCCGGCCGACGAGAGACCGTGATTGATTAATTGCAGCGTGGCTCCCTCCACCGATACAGCTTCGAGCGCAAAGAGCCCCATGACGCAGTAGCCCATATGGCTTACCGAGGAATAGGCGATCAGGCGCTTGAGGTCGGTCTGTACCAGTGCGACCAAGGCTCCGTAGAGAATTCCCACCACGCCCAGTCCGAAGAGCCAAGGGGCGGCAACGGCTGTGGCATCGGGGAGCATCGGCAGAGAAAATCGTAGAAACCCGTAGATGCCGATCTTGAGCAACACTCCGGCCAGATCCACGCTGCCACCTGTGGGAGCCTCAACGTGGGCTAACGGAAGCCACGTGTGAAAGGGAACAATGGGCACCTTGACTGCAAACCCAGCAAACAACGCCAGAAAAACCACCATCTGTAGCCAGCCCCCCTCGGCATTCATGGGCAGCGGATGAGCCGCCATGCCTGCGGTGAGCGTGTCGATATCAAACGTGACGGTGCCGGCATGCGAAGCATGCCAAAGCACGATCGTGAGGAGTCCGAGAAATGCCAGCACGCTTCCGGCCAACGTATAGAGGAAAAACTTCACGGCCGCCTTGCGTCGCTCTTCGTGGCCCCAGATGCCGATCAAAAAGAAGAGGGGCACAAGCGTAAATTCAAAAAAGACATAAAAGAGAATCACATCGCGGGCGGCAAAGACGCCGAGCATCGCAGCCTCGAGCACCAAGAGCAGGACGTAAAACCCAACGGTTCGTTCCTTAATTGCCTCCCAACTTACGAGCACCGCGGTGAGCGAAAGCAGCGCAGAAAGCCCAAACAACCAGAGCGAGAGTCCATCCAGACCCAGCGACAGTCGCACGTCGAATATCCCATCCACAAGCCACGGCACCTCGATCACCGCATAGGGTTCGCCGGCGGCAGCCTCCGGGCTCTGCAGGCTGCGGATGATGAGCCAACCCGCGCCTGCCAACGTGAAAATCGCCGTGACTGCGGCGCTTTGTCGCACAGCGTGGCGGCCTCGGGCGCCCAGCACCCAGGCCACGAGCGCTCCGACCAAAGGCGTGGCGATCACCAGAAGCAGATGTGTGCCGGGCGGGAAACCGTTCATGAAAAAGCAGGCTTTCTAGAATGTCTGTAAGAGGTGCGTCAGCCGCGGAGTTGCCAAGCAAGGGCCAGCACAATCATGAGCACGCCCATCACGCTGGCCAGTGCGTAACGTTGCATGAGACCCGACTGAAGTTGCCGCACAATCGCGCCCAAGCCGATCGGAATTGTGGCGATGCAGTCCACAAT
Source organism: uncultured Planctomycetaceae bacterium (assembly GCA_903877395.1). Lineage (GTDB taxonomy): Bacteria > Planctomycetota > Planctomycetia > Pirellulales > UBA1268 > BAIKAL-G1-2R. The sequence goes on along the minus strand of CAIRDU010000138.1, from coordinate 10,756 downwards.
CCTATCGATAACGGAGCGGTCGATGATGGCGGCCAGCAGGGCCAACGCCTCCAATGGTCGTACAATCAGGCCCGTGTAGATTTGATCGAAAAAGAATTTATTGGCAAAGAGCGACCCGAGCGGGCCTAAGAATCGTTCCATCTGCGGCGAGTCGCTGCGGCGGCCTAGGTGGCCAATGGCGGCAACGGCAATCCCAATCGCCGCCGCAAGCGTTCCTTGAATGGCCAGATCCATATGGAAGAGATGCGGCACAGCCGTGCGCGCCACCGACGGTGCAGTGAGAGAGGGCGTGGCGGAGAGAAAGTGCGAGAGCCAGTGCGTGCTGAAGAGCCACCACCCAGCCACCGCCGACAGTACGGCCAAGATCACCAGCGGCAGCGTCATGATCGCCGGCGATTCGTGTGCATGGTGCCTCACTTCTTCGGGCACTCGCGTGGGGCCTGTAAACGTCATGAAGACAGCGCGGAACGTGTAAAACGCCGTGAGTCCGGCGGTCACAAGCGACATCCAGAAGAGAATCTGCCAGGTTTCTGGGCGATCGATTGCGTCCAGTCCGTACGTGCTGTTGGCATGCAACGCGGAACTACTGTCATGCATCCATGACGTGAGGTGGAGTTGGGCCGTTTCGGCCGCAGGCGATTCCGGACTGTGGTTGCCGTGAACACTCGGAAACGCCTTGGAGTGGAGCGTGGTGAGGATCTCGTCCTTGCTGAAGAAACCAGCAAACGGAGCCACGCCCGCCAGCGCGCACGCTCCAGCCAGAAACGTCGCAGCGGTAATCGGCATCACTCGCCAGAGCCCGCCGAATCGCCGCATGTCGATCACACCTCCCATCGAGTGCATGACGGAGCCTGCCCCGAGGAACAAGAGGGCCTTGAAGAAGGCATGCGTCACAAGGTGGAAGATCGCGGCAGTGAAGCCGAGGATGGTGCCGGTGCCGAGGCTTGCAAACATATAGCCTAGTTGGCTAATGGTGGAATAGGCGAGCACTCGCTTGAGATCATTTTGCACCACCGCAATCAGGGCCGCGACGAGCGCCGTGGTGGCCCCAACAATTGACACCATCGCGAGCGCTCCGGGGCAGGCCATAAAAAGTGGTGCCGAACGCGTGATCAGATAAATCCCCGCTGTCACCATTGTGGCTGCGTGAATGAGCGCGCTGGCGGGTGTCGGGCCCTCCATTGCGTCGGGGAGCCAGACGTGCAGCGGCAGTTGCGCGCTCTTGCCGCAGGCGGCCAGCAGCAAGAGCAAGCAGATCGCCGTGCCCACCGCACCGCCTACGATGCCACCGGCATCGGCCAAGCGAGTCTGGCCGAGGATACCGGGAAGAATGGTGCCGTCGAGCGAAAGCGTGTCGTGAAAATCGAGCGTACCGTACGTCATCCACAATAAAAAGACAGCAATCGCCAAGCCAAAATCCCCAACGCGGTTGACGAGAAATGCTTTTTTTGCAGCGCGGGCCGCCTCCGGCTTGCGAAACCAAAAACCAATGAGCAGATAGCTGCACGCTCCCACCGCCTCCCAGAAGACATAGACGATCAAAAAGTTGCTCGCCGCGACCAGCATTGACATTGAGAAAACAAATAGTGCAAAGAGCGCGAAGAAGCGCGCGTAGCCCGGATCACCGTGCAGGTAGCCGATAGAGTAGATCGCCACAAGAAGGCCGACGCAGGTGATGATCGAAAGCATTGTGGCGGTGAGCGGGTCGAGTCGCAGCGCAACGGGAATTGAGAGCGATCGTACGCTGGATGTGTCGCGGGCCAGCACGATCCCCGGGATGACGGCCTCGCTCCCGGGAGGAGGCGAGTAAGCATCCTCGACGGTGGCCCACTGCCAGAGTGTGGTGATCATCTCGACTGGCCGCACGGGTTCTGGATGGGCATCGCTGGGGTTGCCAACCTGCGCGGCGGTGGCCGCGAGCAAGACAAGCGACACGCCAGCGGCCGCAGCGATGCCGACAACAGCCGGGAGGTGCGCACGGGACCGAAGCGATCGTCCAAGGAGCATCGTGAGGAGTGCGCCGACCAAGGGCAGAGCCGGCACAAGCACGAGGAGTACTGATGGGGAGAGTTGCTGCATGAGATGGAATCACAAAACGAATAACAAAGGAAGTAACGGCACTATGAAGGACAGAGCAGGGCGGTTAGACGTGCTCTCGCTGGAGGGGTTCGTTCTCGTCGGCTTTGGGCAAAACACCGGCCGGTGCGAGCGTGGGCCAGAGCGGGGGAACGGTGTCTGAGGCGGGAAGTTCTCGGTCAACCACCCGCGACAGATTGCTCTCTCGCAGGGATTGCCACGCCGATGCATCCAGCCTGCCGGTGCGGCCAAAGGCCTGCAAAACAAAGACGAGTGCCACGGCGGCCTCGCAGGCGGCAACGGCTAGGATGAAAATAACAAGCACGTGCCCGCCGTAGTCGCCGTGGTAGCGGCTCCACGCCACGAGGCTTACCGAGATTCCTTGCAGCATCAATTCGGCCGAAAGAAACATCACGATCAAATTTCGTCGCGTGAGGATTCCCACGAGTCCAAGCGTGAACAGAATCGCGCCGACAATGAGGGCGTTGTGCAGGACAGACAGGGATGCTGACGGCGATGTCACGGAGAGCAGGCTTGTCATGGCAGAGCCCTCCTCTGGCGGGCTCTGTCTTCATCTGCTGCGGCAGCCTCGCCGCGAGAGACAACCGCAATCGCTCCGATGAGCGAGATCAACAGAAGCGTGCCGACCGCTTCGACTGCCACAAGGTGCCGACCAAAGAGCTCAGCACCCAGCCTCGCCACCTGATCGGCGGCGAGCGAATCAGATGCCAGTGCGCCATCAGTCGGCGCGTCAGTCGTGGGTGCGGATTCTGGGCCGGCCGAAAGCCTCCCGATTGCCAGCGTGAGCAGGCCCAAGAGCACGGCCCCGGCCACGGCCGATAAGAGCGGTTCGCTCGACACGCGGTCGTAAGAGGCCATGCCAGTCGGCTGCGCGAGCATGAGCACAAAGAGAAACATCACGAGAATTGCGCCAGCGTACACAACGATTGTGGCCACTCCCAAAAACTGCGCACCCAGCACCAGCAGCACGCCGGCAACCCCGGCCAGTGACAGAGCAAACCAGATCGCGCAGTAGACAGGCGACCGCGTCAGGATTGTGGCTGCGGCAGAAATCACGGCGACCAGTGATACCGTGAGAAAGACAGCCTCCTCGCCAATGCCACCCAAGCGTCGGCCAGTGGCCACAAAACCAGCCAGCGACAAGCCGCCCAGCGCGAGCCCCAGCCAGCCAGTGATCCTGTTTTCGCGGCCCCGTGGCAGCAGCAACCAGAGGCTTGCGGCACCGGCAGTAACGGCGGCTGCCAGCAGCAGGCCAGGAGCGGAGAGCGGGCCGACATCAGAGAGCGGGTCGGCACCAGAGAAAAAGCTCAGTGGGTTCATAGCGTGCCTCCCAGCGACGCCGACTTCATCGGCTCGGCGTCCTTAGTCATGTCGTACACGCTGAGGAGTTTTTCCTTATCAAAGATCATTTCTTCGCGGCTTTTTCCGGTGAGGTCGAGCAGGCTTGTGAGTTCGATAGCATCCACGGGGCAGGCCTCTTCGCACATACCACAGAAGATGCATCGCAGTTCGTCGATCGCAAAGCTTTCTGGATATTTCTCGCGGTCGGGCCACGGGCTTTCGGTGGCTACGATGTCGATGCAGTGGGCTGGGCAGGCGGTCGCACACAGAAAACACGCCACGCACTTCACTCGCCCCTGGTCGTCGCGGTTGAGCCTGTGCACACCCCGATAAATCAGTGGGTTACCCACGGTCGGTCTGGTTTCTGGAAAGTTGACCGTAACCTTCGTACTCACCATGTGCTTGGCTGTGGTCGAAAGCCCTTGGATAAAGAGGGGTAGGTAGAGGCGCTCCCCAAGGCTCAGCGGCTTGTCTTCGAGCCATGTCACGGCGGGATCGGTGGGCTTCATCGTGTGCCTGCCAGTTCGTGTGAGGCGAGAGATTGTGACGGAAGGTCGCAGCTGCCATCCAGCGGGCGAGTTGTGCGAATCGGTCTGTTGTCGGTGCCGGAAGGCGTGAGTATGCCGGCGGTGATCCAGCCGACGAAATATAGACCCCACGGGCCGGTAATTGCGGTCCATGTGGCCCCAGTGTGTCCGATTGCCTCCACCAACTGTGGGCGAAATTCCTCCACCGTGGCAACGACCACGAGGTTGGCAATTCCCAAGGGCAGCATCACTTTCCATGCCAGGCTCATGAGTTGGTCGAACCGAAATCGCGGCCAACTCCATCGCACGAGCATGAAAAATACGATTACTCCCAGCACTTTTCCGCTCAACACCCCGCAGCGGATGAAGGCGCCAACCCAACTCACTTCCTGTCCCGAGCCGGTCAGGCCCCACAGATGCCAGCCACCCAGAAACATGATCACGATTAAAAATGATGCCGTGATCATGTGTAGGAATTCAGACACAAGAAAGAGCAGCAATCGAATCCCGGAATACTCGGTGTGGTAGCCGCCCACGAGTTCTTGTTCGGCTTCGGGGAGATCGAATGGCAGGCGTGCGGCCTCGGCGAAGCTCGCAACCATAAACACAACGAACCCTAGAGGTTGCGAGAACGCATACCAAATGCCGCTCTGGGCCTGTGCGTTCATAATCACGTCGAGTTTGAGGCTGCCAGCAGCCAGTACGACGCCCAGCAGGCCCAGACCCAGTGGAATCTCGTAGGCCAGAAGTTGCGCACTGGAACGAAGGCCGCCCAAGAATCCGTATTTATTGTTGCTTGCCCAGCCACCCAAGAGCACGCCATACACAGCAATGCTGGAGAGCGCAAATACCCACAACACGCCGACATCCAGCCCGGGGGCCACGAGAAACGGCACGGGATCAGGGAGGCCTGGGATATTCAGTGGCGGTAGCACGCTGCCAAAAGGAATGGCCGCAAAGATCGCCAGCGAAGCGGCTAGGATCAAGAGCGGAGCGGCGTTGTAGAGCACCTTGTCGACGTGCTTGGGCGTGAAATCCTCTTTTAGAATGATCTTCAGTCCGTCAGCCAGTGGCTGTCCCAAACCAAACAGGCGGATTTTCGTGAGCGGGATGCCGACCCGATTGGGGCCGCGGCGATCCTGCACCCACGCTGCGATCCACCGCTCCAGCAGCACCAAGTAGGCCGCCGCCGTCATCAGGCCGCCGACGAGCAGGCCGATCTTTACAAGCGAGGCAATCGTCTCGAGGGATGGAAGGAGTGCGTTCATGAGTGGGAATGAGTCGCCTTCGTATGGATTGAGTCGATTGATGCCAGTTGGTTGATGCGTAGATCGACGCCCGTGGCCGGCATGTTGCCAGCCAGTGCCGCCAAGCTGGCGGATGATTCAGCGATCTGGTGTCGAACTGCCGTATGATCGTAGAGACCCCGGCGGCCGAGCATATTCCAGTAGAGTCGCCCTTCCGGCCAAACGCCTGCTGGCGGCCGGATCGCCTGCTCAAAACTCTGAGCATGCATGGCGATATTCACCCATGTGCCCGCGCGTTCGGCAAAACCAGCAGCTGGCAGCCGCCACGTGGCCAGTGCGGAGAGCGGCGAATCGAAGAGATCTTGCACCACCAGACAGTTCAAGCTGTCAAAGGTGGCAGCGGTGGCCGCATCGATCCACGGGCTGTGCGGCGGTGCTGTCGGGTAGCCGGCTGTGATCCAAGCGGCATCGGCATGGCCAGCCTGTACGTGCTCCAAGAGATCGGTCCACGTATGCCCGGCAGGGTCAAACAGCGCGATCACTGCCTCCACGCCGAGCCGGTTGGGGCATTTCTCGGCGCGGATCGTGAATCCACCTGGGAATGTTTCATCGCCCTCGTCGCGGGGCACGAATCCCACGGCAAGATAGGCTTGCGGATCGATCGACTTTGCGATGGCGCAGAGCATCCACGCCTCTTCGACCGTGAGCATGGGGGACACGGCCACGGCTAGCCTGCCCGCCGACGGACTTGCCGTTTTGAGATCGCTTCGCAGGCGCGTCACCACATCGGCCCACTCGACGGTATTGAATCCACTTGCATCGGCGGCTGTCGTGGCACGGCCATGTGCTTCCAGCCGCCGTCTCGCCTCGAGCACGCGCGACGGATCATGGATGTGGTGCCAGCCATAGCGGCCCTCGTCGCAGATCCACCATTTGTTGACGTGTGGATTCTCGCGAGGCTTGAGTCGGTAGATGGTGTCTTGGTTATGTTCGGTGTGGATGGAACAGCCAGCCGCACAGCCGCCGCAGACATTGGCTTCTCGCTTTAGAAACCAGACGCGCTGCTGGTAGAGAAAATCCTTGTCTCCAAGCGCTCCCACCGGGCAGAGATCGACGACATTGCCGGCCAACTTGTTATCGAGCGGGAAGCCTGGAAAAATGTCGATCTCTTCGGTCGCGCCGCGGTTGATTACCATCAGCTCGCTGGTGCCCGAAACCTCGCGGGCAAAACGCACGCAGCGAGTGCACATGATGCAGCGATCCACAAAGAGCGTGACCGTTGGTCCTACATCGCGGCGGCGGCTGGTGAATGGATGAATGTCGGCGCGACGCTCCGACTGCCCGTGTTCGAAGTGGTAATCTTGCAGCAGACACTCGCCGGCCTTGTCGCAGATTGGGCAGTCAATCGGGTGGTCGATCAGCAAAGCCTCCTCGACTCTCGCCCGGCTGTCTTTCACCAGATCGCTGGTGGTCACGATCACAGTGCCATCCTTGGCTGGTGTCTGGCATGCCGGCACGAGCTTCGGCATCATCGATACTTTGCCGGTAGCTGCGTCGCGAGTGCCCGTTTCGATGAGACACATCCGGCAACTCGCCACTACGGATAGCCCTGGGTGCCAGCAGTAGTGTGGGATTTCCGCGCCGGCCCGCCTAGCGGCCTCGATGCAGTTCAGGCGCTCGTTGGCGCCAATCTCGATGTCTTTTCCGTCAACGATGACTGTGGGCATGAAGGCGATGTCCTCAAAAACGCGGTGTGTTTTGTTTTTTTGTTTCGTTCGAGCAGACGCTAAGACGCATGGGAGCCGAGGATGGCCAAGGCGGGTACAGGCTCGGTGACCATCCAGCCGTCGGGATTGGTGCGCCGAATAAAATCAGCAAACTCACCATGGAATTTCTTGATGGCGTTTTTAATCGGCCAGGCAGCGCCGTCGGCCAAACCGCATATCGTTGAGCCGGGCATCATGCCCATCGTGTTGCCGATCTCAAGCAACAAGTCGAGGTCGATGAGGCGGCCCTTCCCCTGTTTGATTCGTTCCAACATTCGCAGCGACCAACTCGTGCCCTCGCGGCAGGGCGTGCACTGCCCGCACGACTCGTGCGCAAAAAAGCGGCACGAATTGTGCAGAAAATCGATCATACTCACTGTCTCATCGAGCACCACCACCGCGGCAGTGCCGAGGCCGAGGCAACCGACTTTGCTGGGCCCGGAAAAGTCGAGCGGGGTATCGAACTCGGCCTCTGTCAGCAGACCCATGGAAATGCCGCCGGGAATCGCCGCCTTCGCACGGCGTCCTTTCCAGACGCCGCCTCCGAAGTGGTCTACGAGTTCGCGCACGGTGATGCCCAGCGGGGCCTCGTAGCAGCCCGGTTTTTCAACGTGGCCGGAAAGACAGTAGAGCTTGGGGCCGTAGCTGCCAGGATCCCTTGGGTTTTTCGGATCGGCTGGCACGCCGATCGAGCGAAACCACTCCACGCCGCGTCTGGCGATCTGCGCCACGCAGGCCATTGTCTCGATATTGTTGACCACAGTGGGCTGCTTAAAGAGGCCCTCGACGGCCGGGAACGGCGGCTTGATGCGGGGCCAGGCGCGTTTGCCTTCCAGGCTTTCGATGAGGCCTGTTTCCTCTCCGCAGATGGAGGCCGCGGCGCCGCGGTGTAGATAGATGTCCAGCGAGAAGCCGCTGCCCTGAATGTTTGGACCGAGATACCCGGCAGCGTACGCCTCATCGATCGCCGCCTGCAGGCGATCCCAACTCCTAGGATACTCGTAGCGGAGATAGATGTAGGCAGTGCTCGCCCGCGTGGCGAACGCCGAGAGGATGATGCCCTCGATGACCTGATGAGGGTCGTCTTCCATCAGGATTCGATTGTTGAACGTGCCCGGTTCGCTTTCATCGGCATTGATGCACAAGTAGATCGGACCGGTGTGGTCTTTGGGGAGGAACGTCCACTTCAGTCCGGTCGAAAACCCCGCGCCGCCGCGGCCTCTCAGGCCAGAGGCCTTCACCAACTCCACCACATCGGCAGGCTTTTTTTCGGCGAGCAATCGCTTGAGTGGCGCATAACCGCCTCGGGCCAGATAGCTGGCCAACGTGTGGCCGTTGGGCACGCCAACGGCTTCGAGGAGAACGGGCTGGAAGGTTTCCATCGGCTGTTTCAGTCTGCTGTGACGCGCGATCGCACGTCGCGAAGGAATGCGGCGGCCGTTTCGGGCGTGAGGTTCTTATAAAGATCTTTGTTGGCAAGCATGCACGGTGCGAAGTCGCAGGCCCCCAAGCACTCGGCAGCTTCAACGGTGATGGCCCCGTCGGCGCTGGTGCCGCCTGGTTCGATACCGGCAGCCTGGCACAGGTGCTCCAGCACCTGCTCGCCGCCCCGCAACGCACAGGAGATAGAACGGCAGACCCAAGCCCGCACTTCACCGGCCGGTTTGTCTTGCGGAAAGAAGGCGTAAAACGAGAGGGTGTCTTGTACGTCGGCGGGGGCCAGTCCCAGCACGTCGGCAATCTCAATCACAGCCTCCAGCGGCACGTAGCGAAGCGCATCGTTGACGATGTGAAGCGCTGGAAGCGTGAGGGCGCGGCGGTTGGGATACCGAGGTGCGAGGGCCTCGATCTGGGCGATCATCTCGGGAGTGAGAAAGTTTTTGGTGGCGATCATAGTGTCACGAGCGGTTCGCGCTGAAGCCATCGAATGTCTGTCGGTGTTTCTAGCGGTCGAGTTCCGCTGCGATGATGTTGAGGCTGCCCAGTACGGCCACCACATCGGAAAGCGTGTGGCCTCGGATCAGTTGTGGAAAGAGCGAAAAGTGGAGGAGCGAGGGGGGCCTGCAGCGGGCCCTGTAGGCCGACTCGCTGCCATCGCCCACAATGTAAAAACCCAGTTCGCCGTTGGGTGCTTCGGTGCCCATATAGGATTCCTCGCAAGGCACCTCGAAGCCACGATTGGCCATGGAGAGTTCAAAGTGGGAGATCGTGCCCTCGATCGTCGAGTAGACCTGCTTTTTTGTCGGGAGCGAGGTGCGTTGGTCGATGCCAATATGAACGTCGCCGGCCGGCAGGTTTTCGATGGCCTGAGCAACAATCTTCAAGCTCTCTCGCATTTCCTGCATCCGCACGAGATAGCGGGCGTAGCAGTCGCCCGCCGCCGCACAGCACACCTGAAATTGAAAGTCGGCGTAGGCGAGGTAGGGTTCGTCTTTGCGAAGGTCGCGAGGCACGCCGCTGGCCCGGGCAACCGGCCCGCTGGCGCCACCGTTAATCGCTGCCTCTTTTGAGAGCACTCCCACTCCCTTCGTGCGGTCGACAAAGATGCGATTGCGAGTGAGCAATCGTTCCATGTCGGCGAGCGTCTTTGGGAAGGTTTTGACAAAGTCGCGAATCTTTTGAACCACTAGCGGGGTGAAGTCGTGCGAGACACCGCCGACTCGCGTGTAGCTATTGGTAAACCTCGCCCCGCAGAGTGTCTCAAAGATGTCGTAGATTACTTCCCGCTGATAGAAGGCATAGAGGAAGAACGTAAACGCCCCAACATCCAAGCCAACGGCTCCATTGCTCAGGAGGTGATCGCTGATTCGTGCCAGTTCCGCGATGATTGTGCGGATGTATTGGCAGCGGGGCGTGAGTTGAATGCCCATCAGCTTTTCAACCGCGCAGTGCCAGGCCACATTGTTGGCCATTGGAGAGATGTAATTCATTCGGTCGGTGACGGTCACATACTGATTGAACGTGAGGTGTTCACCGAGCTTTTCGAAGCCTGAGTGGAGGTAGCCCATCTCTGGCAGAGCATCCACCACGCGCTCGCCATCCAGCGTGAGCACCAATCGCAGGGTGGTGTGTGTGGCCGGGTGTTGCGGCCCGAAGTTGAGCGTCCAGAGATAGTCTTCCGAACGCGTGCGGTCGGAAGCGGGGAACTCCGAGTCGGAGGTCCGTACATCGTGATCGTATTGTGAGGGGGCGATCGGCATAGTGTGTCAGAAAGTGCGTGGAGTTGGTCAGCCGTCGTCGCGGGTGAGGATTGGGAAATTGTGTCGCTCACCGCGGCCTTGCAGCGGATAGTCTTTGCGGAGCGGGTGGGCGGTAAAGGCATCCGGCATCACCAGTCGCCGCAGGTCGGGGTGCCCGAGAAAGCGGACACCAAACAAATCAAAAACTTCCCGTTCCAGCCAGTTGGCCGCTGCCCAAAGCGGCACCGCGCTGCGAACAGTCGGCATCGGTTTTTCGGTCGGCGCAGGCCCATTGGATAAGGCCGTGTGTTCATCCACCACCGGGTCATCTACAAAAATGCGGATGGTGAGCCGCTGGTTGGTGAGCGTGGAGGCCAGTAGGTAGACGAGGCCGTAGCGACGCTTTGCGCCGCGGTATTCGAGATAGTCGACGCAGGTCAGATCCACGAGCATGTCGAAGCCCGAGTCCTTCAGGAATGCCAGCACTTCCAGCGACTCGGATTCCGGCACGACGATGCGAGTCTGGTCGCGGAAAGAAGATGTGTCCAGAGCCCCAAAGCGGTCGGCAAGCAACTGGAGTACGTCGCTGGTGTCGGTGG
>CAIRDU010000137.1 GCA_903877395.1 uncultured Planctomycetaceae bacterium | reverse complement strand
TTTTGCATTGGCCCCCTCGCGTGCCAACTGCTCGCGAATCTTGTCTGTGACCTTGTCCAGTGGCTCCACCTCAACCGCATCTGGCTTCTTCTCATCTGGCTTCGTGTCATCTGATTTTTTCTCGTCCGGCTTTTTCTCGTCCGGCTTTTTCTCGTCCGGCTTTTTCTCGTCCGGCTTTTTTCCCTCTGGCTCCTTCTCTGGAACCGCATCAGCACTCTCGGCCTTCACGCGAAACATCGTCGCTTTATTCTTCTCGTAGTACTCCGCAATCTCGGCTTCGGTTACTTCCTTTGCCGCCGAGGCCTCGTAGGCGTCTCTCTTGGCCACGAGATACTCGTATTTCACACGATGGGGCTCGCGAAAACCAGGCGTTTCACTTCGTGCTTCGGGCAGTTCGTTCTTGTACTGCTCAAAGAATGTGCGGAGCGATTGCTCAGACGGAGGCGCGACCTCGCCCACAACAGTCTCAACGGCCACAGGCACCGCCTCGATCGTTGCCGTCTGCTCGAGCCGGCGAAAATAATCCCACCGCCAGCCCGGAGGATCGCCGGAAAAACCAGTTTGAAACAGCACGAGCATATTGCGACCAATGAGTTCGGTACGGAGCGCTTCAAAAAGCTCCTGCTGCGTTACGCCCGTGGGGCCAAGCCGCAATCTCGAAATGATGCCATTTAACTGTTCGACCGACACGAGATTGTTGGTCCACTGCGAAAGAAAATCGTTGATTGCTGCGTCGCTCACAACAAGGCCGTTCTTTCGAGCCTCCGCTTCCACCAGCAACGCGCGAACGACTGCCTCCTCGTTCTCTGGAAACAGCGGCAAGCGAGAGGTATCTCGTCCGGCAGCCGCCGCAGTCTCAACCAGAAAGCGGTTGACCATTGATCGCATGGCCACAGCCCGCTCGATCTGGGCCTCCCGAATCGAGCCTCCGGTCCAACTGGCCACCAGCGGATCGTCGCTCCCGCTGCTGCTCCCCATTTGCAGAAATGGTGGCAGCACAAAGAAAGCGAGCATCGCCAAAATGGCTACAAATACGAGCAACGACCGCTGATACTTGCGAAACAGTTCAAAGGAGCCAGCCATAATATCGCCTATGCTCGAACAGCGTAAAACCGTCGAGGCTTGACAAGGAAAGAGAGTGCAGGGTAACGCTTGTAAGTCTCCGGACAGGTCGCCGATTGTAGAGGCGGGCCTGTTTGCGCCAATCCCGATGTTCTTTTGTTTGTTCAATTCTGCCCCATTCACCATCCAGCACACCGGTGGCCCCAAGGCCTCCAATCGGATAACGCATGGCCAAAAAAGCAGCCGCGAAGCGATCACGTGCCCTTCCGCGTCCGGAATCAGCCGGCACAGCCACTCCCAAGGGGGGCTACCAGCTGGTCATTGTGGAAAGCCCAGCCAAGGCCAAGACCATCGAGAAATACCTCGGGGCTGGTTTTGTCGTCAAAGCTTCTATCGGTCACATCCGTGACCTCCCCAGCAGGGCGCCCAAGGGCTCCAAACAGCCCGTGCCCGGCGTCGACCTCGACGATGACTTCGCACCAACGTACGAAATCAACGAAGGCAAGGGCAAAACAGTCGCGGAACTCAAACGTCTGGCCAAGGCCGCCAGCGATGTGTGGTTTGCAACGGATCTGGATCGGGAGGGCGAGGCCATCGCCTGGCATCTCACGCAGGTCCTCGGTGTGGATCCCCTGCGTGCCAAGCGGGTGACATTCGATGCAGTCACAAAGACAGAGGTCCAGCGTGCTTTCCGCGAACCACGGCTCATCAACATGCCTCGCGTTGAAGCCCAGCAGGCGCGTCGTATCGTGGATCGCATTGTGGGCTATCAGGTGTCGCCGATCCTCTGGAAGAAAGTGGCCGGCGGCTTGAGCGCAGGCCGCGTCCAGAGCGTAGCCACGCGAATCGTTGTCGAGCGAGAGCAGGAGATCCGGGCCTTTACGCCGTCGGAGTCGTGGGACATCTCCGCTAACATGACATTCGATGTGGCCGATGCTTTATCGCATTCCACGAGTTGGACGGAGTTTATGTCGCGTCGCGATGAACGTGGTCGGCCGCCACTGGTTCGCGAACGGATGGCATGGCTGGCAGACCGTCGCGCCCTTTCCTGCGACATGGTCGAGGTCGCAGGAAAGCCGCTGCGCATTCAAGCCGATAAGACATCCACCGCCGAACTAGCCCTGACCGCACAGGAGGCCGCTGAAGCCGCCGGCCTCCTGGATGCAACGATCGTTCGTGAAATCGATCCCGCAGGCAAAGGACGCGGTAAAAATATCGTACGGTTGACCGGTCGGCCCGATGCTCAAGCCCGCTACACAGTCGAGTCGATCGACGTCACACGGACCCGCTCGCGGCCCTACCCACCGTTCATCACTAGCACGCTTCAGCAGGCGGCTAGCAGCAAGCTAGGCATGTCGACCGACCGCACGATGCGAATCGCGCAACAACTCTACGAGGGCATCGACCTGCCAAACGAGGGCCGCGTCGGCCTCATCACGTACATGCGAACCGACTCCACCAACCTGTCGCAGGATGCGACCGAAATGGCACGTCGCTATCTCCAGCAGCGGCTCGGCCCCAAGTATGTACCCCAAAACCCTCGCTCCTACAGCAGCAGCAACAGCGGCGCGCAGGAGGCCCACGAAGCCATTCGCCCCACAGACGCCTTCCGGGAACCGGACCAGATTGCCGCAGTTCTCACCGACGAGCAATTCAAGCTCTATCGATTGATTTATCAGTGCTTTGTGTCGTCCCAAGCCACCGATGCCGAATGGGACTCCACTGCCGTGCGCCTGCGACGTACGGATCGCGACACCGGTGCCGTCTTCAAGGCCAGCGGCCGCGTCCTACGGTTCGACGGTTTTTATGCGATCAATGGGGTACCTAAAGACGACGGTGATCAGGTGCTGCCCGACTTTCAAAAGGGCACCCAACTGGCGCCATTTGACATCGAACCGCGTCAAAAATTCCAGTCGCCACCGCCAAGGTTCAGCGAAGCCACACTCGTCAAAAAACTAGAGGAGGAGGGCATCGGCCGCCCTTCCACCTACGCCAGCATCATCAACGTCATCGAAAATCGCGGCTATGTGGAGCAGCAAGAACGCCGCTTCTACGCCAGCGCGCTGGGTGAGGCTGTGACCGAGTTCCTTAAAAAAGGCTTTCAGGACCAATTTATCGAGATTGGCTACACCCGCGAGATCGAGCGACAGCTCGACCAAGTCGCCCAAGGCACCGAGCCGTGGACCGACATGCTGCATCGCTTTCACGACGCTCTCAAGCCCAAGCTGGCAAGCGCGATGGAAGAAGCCCATGTGAAGGCAACGACTGAGCCTTCACAGTTTGCGTGCCCGATCTGCTCGCGACAGCTCGAATATCGGCTGGGGAAAAAAGGCCAATTCCTTTCCTGCAGCGGCTACAACGAGAAAATCCCAGTGGCTCCGCTACCTGTCGCCAAGCCGGCCACCAAGCCGAAGAAGTCGGGTGCAAAGGCAAAGGTCCGTAAGCCTGCCAAGCTCAAGGAGGTGCCAGCCTGCACGTTCGCAATGCCCGTGGATCGCCAAGGGCGACCGCTGCTGCCCGAGCAGATCGACATGCTCTCTCCAAGCGGCGTGCCTATGGTTAAGCGGACAGGACGGTTCGGCGATTTCCTCGTTGAGGATAAGCCACGCCCCGTCAAACCAAAGGGCAAAAAAGCGATAGAGGGCGCCCCTGTCGAGCCGCCGCCGTTTATTCTGAACCTAGACCGAAAGGGAAATATCAAGTTTCCTGCAGCTCCACCAGTGGTTACCGACGTCGCCTGCCCCAAGTGCGGCAACATCATGAACTTGCGGAGTGGCAAGCGCGGCCCGTGGCTGGGCTGCCGCGCATTCCCAAAGTGCCGCGGCCGCGAGGCGTTTACCAAACTCCCCGAACCGCAGCGACTGGCCCTCGAAAAAGAACTCGCAGCACAACTACGAGGCCACGTTCAGCTCTCACTGACTCGCCGCGACGGCATAACGCCGGTGCCCGAAGGCACACCGCTTGAATCGCTGCAAATCGAAGGCGGCCTCGCCGAACTGAAGCTCTTCGCGGGCTAATGTACGCCGTCACATGGCCGCTTAACAGGCTTCACAACCACGGGGGATCACCCGTAAACGTGCTGGGGATCTCGTCGATCGCAACGGCATAGGCTGTCGCATGCGAGCGGCAGTGAGATATGCTGATCAGCACGCACTCAATGCCGAGAGCCTTTGCTACCTCCTGCGTTCCTCCCTTCAGAAATGCCTGCGGTCGCCCGCCGGTTGCGTTGCGAACCTCGATGTCGCGCCAGCTAATGCCACGTCTCCAGCCGGTGCCCAATGCTTTGAGCACTGCCTCTTTAGCAGCCCAGCGGCCAGCGAAGTGCTGTGTGGCCATGCGTCGACTGCGGCAGTATTCGATCTCCAGCGGCGTGTAGACCCGGCCCACGAAAAGCTCGCCGTGCCGCTCGATCATCTGGGCAATCCGAAGACACTCCGTAATGTCGGTGCCAACTCCCAACACATTCATGAACGCCTCCCTGCCGATGTGCCCCGCGCTAGTCCGCAGGCCTGCCGTGCCCTGGCCAGAACCTCCGCCGCTTGTTTGCGGGCTCGCACAGCCCCGTTGGCTAGGATCACTTCAATACAGCCCGGATCAGCCTCGAGAGCGGCGCGGCGGTTTCGGGCCTCGGCAAAGAAGTGTGCAGCCGCCTCTACGAGCGCTTTTTTCACATGCCCGTAACCAAAGCCACCGCGACGGTAGAGTTCCGCCATTTCCTGGCGGTCAGGCTCCGAGGCCACCAGAGCATGGAGGGCAAAGAGGTGGTCGTCGGCGGGGTCCTTGGGCTCTTCCATCGGCCGAGAGTCAGTGGTGATCCGCATGATTTTTTTCTTCTGCGCCGACAGATCCTCAAACACATCCAGCGTGTTCTCGTAACTCTTGCTCATTTTTTGGCCATCGATGCCGGGCACTCTCGCGCCACTCTCCACCAACCGTGCCTGCGGCAACGTAAACACTTCACCGTACAGATGATTGAATGTGCCAGCCAGGTCGCGGCAGACCTCGATGTGCTGCACCTGGTCTTCTCCAACAGGCACGATGGTGGCATCGTATGCCAGAATGTCGGCACTCATCAGCACCGGATAGGTAAACAAACCCGCATCCGCCGGAAGGCCTCGGAGTTTTTTGTCCTTGTAGGCGTGGCATCGCTCCAAGAGTCCCATGGGCGCAACGCTCATAAGCAACCACATGAGTTCCGCCACCTCGGGCACGTCGGACTGCACGAAGAGCGTGGCCCGATTGGGATCTAAGCCTAGGGCTACCAAATCGACTGCCGCCGCGTGCACCAAGCCCCGCAGCCGTTCAGGGTCCCGCACGGTCGTGAGCGCGTGCAGATCGGCAATGAAGTAAAAAGCTTCCCGGTCTGCTTGGAGCGGGACTGCCGAGGACGTGTCTGCTTGGAGCTCAATGTATTGGCGAATGGCTCCAAAATAATTGCCCCAGTGGAAGCGTCCCGTCGGCTGAATGCCTGAGAGCACGCGGGCAGGCCTCGCAGGCTTTGCTGACGCCTCGGTGGCGGGGGAGGCTTTAGAAGGCATGCGGGTGGCCCTCGATTGGCTGATGGCTCATCTGAGCAGCAGCCTGTGCGGAGGTGCCCGCTGGCAGGATGAGCGTGCCGATCACATCGCTCAATCGCGTAGCCCCAAAGTGAGCCAAGGCCCCGGGCAGACTGTCGAGCAGTCTCGTTGAAACGATCGGCTCCGCAAAATTCGCCGTGCCAATCTGCACAGCCGAAGCACCTGTCACAAAAAACTCCATGCAGTCGTCGATCGTCATAATGCCGCCGACGCCAATGATAGGCAGATCAACGGCTTGACGCACCTGATACACGCAGCGGAGGGCGATTGGCTTGATTGCTGGGCCACTTAAACCACCGATGACATTCCCCAAGAGCGGGCGCCGCCGCCGCCAATCGATCGCCATTCCTTGGCATGTGTTGATCAGCGTAATGGCATCGGCGCCGCCGTCCCTAGCTCCCTTGGCGATGCTCACAATATCGGTGACATTCGGCGTTAGCTTGGCGATGACCGGTAGCTTTGTAACACCACGCACGCCAGCCACCACCCGGCGACACATTTCCGGATCAGTGCCAAGGTCGACGCCGTGGCTCACGTTCGGACAAGAAATATTAAGCTCGACGGCCGCGATGCCTGGCACGCCCTCGAGCCGATCGGCCAGATGCACAAACTCTTGCTCCGACGCGCCAGCAATGCTCACGATCACTGGTGCCCCGCACGCTAAGAGCCACGGCAGTTGATGTTTGAGAAACGAGTCGATGCCATCGTTGTCGAGGCCAATGGAATTGAGAAGGCCTGCAGCTGTTTCGACCGTTCGCCACGGGGAGTTTCCGGGCCGTGGCTGTGGGGTGATCGTCTTGGGCACGATACCACCGAGCCTGTTAGTGGCCACGAATCCAACCATCTCACGGCCGTAGCCAAACGTGCCCGAGGCCACCAGAATTGGATTGGGTAACTGCAGTCTCCCCAATGAAACAGACAGGTCGATTCCTGAAGGCGTGGATGGCTGGGATGGCCGGTCGGAATGGAGCATGGAAGAACGCTGGCGGGCCAAAACGTAAAAATGGCCGTCGGGCTATGACGAACGGCTGGAAACACCAGAGTGTAGTGGGTTTTCCAACGAAATTGTGAGACCTTCCAAAAAAGTCCGATTGGGTCAAGTTTGCCGGTTGTGCAGGCCGATATCCTCATGGAGCAAGTGCCTCGTGTCGCTCAGCCCCAAGAGGATGCTGGTTGACATTAGTCCTTGTCAGGCTTAGGCTTCGGACGATTTCCACGCAGCTGTTTGCGACTGTTTCCGTTTTAAAACAGCCCGCGGGATGGCATCGCTCGGAGCATCGGAGCCGTGACCAAAAAAGACATCGTCCGGACCATTGCCGAGCAGATCGATCTTCCCCAGCTTCGCACGCGAAAACTGGTGCAACGCACGTTCGATGCCCTGATCGACGCGCTGGTGCGGGAAGGGCGGATCGAACTGCGAAATTTCGGCGTGTTCCAGATCAAAAAAAGGGAAGCACGAGAAGCGAGGAATCCACGAACTGGCGAGAAGGTTACGGTAGAGGCCAAAAGCGTCGTGACGTTCAAGCCAGGCAAGGAAATGGAAGCGCGCGTTCGGCAATTCGATCGCCCGAATCCCCCCGAAGCGTCACTGGAGATCCCGAAGCAAGCCGCTGAAGAAAACAAAACAGATACATCGGCTCTGAAAAAGGGCGAGGACTAGGTGCTCTAGGCAAGGAAACAGGGAACGAAAAGCCCCGAACCACTCAGCAGGCATTGGCACATACAGAGTCATTTGAGTACATCTCGTTCGATGAAGGATTCTTTGAAACCGAATACATACGGAAGTTGAACGAATCGGTCACAACCACGCTGGCCACCGGATGGCTCAAGGGTTTCAGATCACAAAAAATTCATAGCAGATAGAAGACAGAAGACAGGTTCATAGGTTCATAAGGTCATGGAGGACCGAGCGATGCGGAAGGCTGGCTGGATGCTGCTCGCGGCTGCGATGCTCTCAACGAGCACCGGTTGCCTCATTCCGATGTACTCTGGCGATCCGATTCGACGGGCACAGGAACTGATCTACACGTCGGAGGATCTGCGGGCCATTACCGACGAGTGGGAACGAATCTGGTTCCTCGATCAGCCCTCGCACATGACTCCGTACCGCACGCACGGCGGCATCCTCTAGGATTTGTATCCTTGTAGGTTTGCCTTTGCTTGGTGCCGTCTGTGAGGCCTCCTTGTCGGGCCACAACGCTAGGTTGTCTGGTCACGATGCCAGCGTGGCACTGCCGAGCGAAATCAGATCCGAATCTTGGCGGCTTGTTCGACGATCTGTTCCAGCGGCACAAGATCGCCCTTGTTGCATCCGGGGCAAGCCTGTGCGGCCTCTGCCCATGCTTCGGGTGTGCGGATGTTGGATTGCCAAAATGGCCACGTTTTGCACTGCCTAGGACGCTCCTCGTAGGCCGTGCATTTTCGCGTTTGTGGGTCGAGCAACACGCAGTCGCCTCCCGACCGTTCCTTCAGCGAACGTCTCACACCCACCCGCTTGACAAACTGCTCTTCAAATGCCGCCGACTCCATGCCGATGCGGTTGGCCATGCCATCGATTTCCTCCTGATTCACCCACACATAGCCCTCAGAACCGGAGCAGCAGTCGCCGCACTGCGTGCATTCAAATCGCAGGCCGTCGGAATACCACGCTTCTTTACTGATACCTGCCATCGTTATTTTTTCCTAACTGCTCGTGGTGGATACAAGTGTGGCAATGACCTCTGCCACTGTGTCGACATCGTCGATTGAGTTGAACGGACCAAAGCTCACACGTACTGTGCCGCCAAACTGCGTACCAAGGTGGTCGTGCACAAGAGCAGCACAGTGAAAACCCGATCGTACCTGCACGCCGGCCAACTGCTCCAACAATGCGGCGATTTCAGCCGGATCATAACCCTCTACCGTAAAACTCACAATCGGCACAACGATGTCTCGCGGCCCAATCACTCGCACGCTGGGAATCTCTCGCAACTGCGAGGCACACCCTTGGGCCAGCGTGCGGCACTGCGCAGCAATTGCCTCGATCGTCTGGGACTCCAGCCAATCCACGGCTGCCGAAAGTCCCGCCAACGCCGGCACATCGGGCGTGCCGGGCTGCATCCGCTCGAGAAAGGAGTCGGGCATCTCCAGACTGTTGCTCGATGTGCCGGTGCCCCCCTGCACGAGCAACTCCAAATCGATTCCAGGCCGCACCCAGAGAATCCCCGCTCCAGTCATTCCTTGCAGCCATTTATGCGACGGAGCGGCCACGATGTCCGCTCCAAAGGCCGCCTCGCCAAGCCCTCGAGGTACAAAGGAGATCTGCCCAAGCGACTGCGCCGCATCCAATAGCAGTAGGCCACCCCGCTGATGCGCGATATCGGCTAGGGCGTCAATCTCTTGCAGCACGCCTGTCACGTTGGAGGCATGCGAGCAGACGACAAGCCTCGTAGAGGGCCGCCAGGCGTTGGCAACTGCGTCGGGATCCACACGACCAACACCGTCGCAGGGCACGATCGTGGTTTCAATGATGCCGCGTGCGGCGAGCCAATGGAGCGGTCGGAGCGTGGCATTGTGGTCGGATGCCGTCGCAATAACGTGGTCCCCTGCCTTGAGCAGCCCATGAATCGCCATGTTGAGTGCGAGCGTGGCACCAGTTGGAAATGCCACACGCAAGGGATCGACTCCACCCAACAGGCCCGCCACCTTGTTCCTTGCGCCATCGCAGATCGCGTCTGCCTGCAGGGCTTCGCGGTAGGCACCGCGGCCGGCCGCGGCTCCGACTGTACGGGCGGCTTGCTCCCATGCTCTGAAAACAGTCTCTGGTTTGGGCCACGACGTCGCTGCGTTATCGAGGTACCGGCGAGGAGCAGAGGCCTGTGTCACACTCATCCTCCAATCTGATACATCGCGCGGGCAGGCCTAGCAAACTCGGGCGTGCCAATGCCGTGGGCGGCCCGCTTGGCCGCAACACACGCTCGCAACAAACAGGCAATCTGCTCATCGACGACACTTCCAGAGTCTCGGCCCATACTGGACCCGTCGGTGCGAAGCGCCTGTCGGACATCCCACTCGGTCGTCGAAAATAAACAGTTCCGAAACTGTCCGTCGGCCGTGAGCCGCAGCCGATCGCACTGCCCGCAAAACGGCGACGTCACCGGATCAATAAACCCCACGCTACCGCCGCCATCGGCCCAGAGATAATCGACCGCGGGCTGAGCCGCGTCGCTGCGGACCGCGGGCACCAACAGTCCCACGCTGGCCGCGAGGATCTCACGCACTTCGCAGCCTGAAAGCACCTGCTCGTTGGACCATGCGCCATCGGCGTCGAGCGGCATAAATTCGATGAACCGCAAGTGAAAACCCTCCCGCCGACACAGCGCGGCCAGCGGCACAATCTCATCCTCGGTAAGACCGCGAATCGAGACTGCGTTGATGCGGATCGAGCGAAAGCCGGCA
The DNA here is from genome assembly GCA_903877395.1 of uncultured Planctomycetaceae bacterium. GTDB lineage: Bacteria > Planctomycetota > Planctomycetia > Pirellulales > UBA1268 > BAIKAL-G1-2R. The sequence continues at coordinate 11,573 of CAIRDU010000137.1, read as the reverse complement.
GCCTGCGCCGCGGCCAGTCCGGCCAGCACACGATCCAGCCCTTTGCGGCGGGCGATTTTTTCAAATACTTCTTCTCGCAGGCTATCAAGGCTGACGTTGAGCCGCGAAAGGCCGGCGGCATACAGCGGTGCTGCCTGCTCAGCCAAGAGCAACCCGTTGGTCGTCATTGCCACATCCTCGATCCCAGGGATCGCAACCAACTCTCGCACCAGCACGTCGATGCGGCTACGCACAAGCGGTTCGCCACCCGTGAGCCGAATCGTGCGAATGCCTAGGCCTGCGGCCACACGGACCACCCGAGCGATCTCCTCGTAGGTCAGCAGTTCATCGCGAGGCTTGAAGGCCACTTCCAACGGCATGCAGTAGGTACACCGCAGATTACAGCGGTCGGTAACGCTGATGCGCAAATCAGTATGCACTCGGCCAAAGCCATCCACGAGCGACGGCGAAGCATCTGGGAGTGTTGTGGCGATCATGGCTCATGTTCCTCCGCCGCACAGCCCACCGGCATGTCCCCAGGGTGCGACCATTCTCGCCCGCCGTCTGGCCGGTATTCGCACTTCCAAATCGGCGTTTCTTTTTTGATCTGTTCCATGAGCCACTCGGCGGCCCTCCATGCCGCGTGGCGGTGTGGGCCGCTTACGGCAATCGCGATACTGGCCTCGCCCACTGCGATCTTTCCAAGCCTGTGCACCACAGCGCAGGCTGCGAGCGAAAAACGCGATACCGCTTCGGCCCGCAATTTTATCAGATTATCTGCCGCCATCGACTCGTGAGCCTCGTACTCCAAGCCAGACGTCAACACGCCATCGGTGATCCCACGAGCGGTCCCCACAAAGAGCACATTGGCGCCCGCGGCGTCATCGGCCACGGCCGCCAGTACTCGCTGCGTATCGATTGGCTCCCGCACCAGTAGCGACTCGTGATCACCGCCGTCGCGCCGCCTGTACAAATTAAAATCGTCGGCCTTGGAGCGAGGGATGCCCATGCTCAGCCTCCGCTGACGGGAGGAATAATCGCCACGTCTGACCCGGCAGGCACAGCCGTTTTGTCGGAGGCATAGATCCCTGCCAATGCCACCGCGCTGCGGGCTAAAAGCGGACCGATCGCTGGGCATTCTGCCGCCAGCATGGCTCGCAATTGTTCCACGCTGCCCCCCGCCCACTGCATGTCCAGATGGCGCCGCCCAACTGCCTCTGCCATCCCTGCAAAGAATGTGATTCGCAGGATTTCTGACTGTGGCGGCGGCATCGCTTGGCCACTGGCATTCACAGGCTGGCTCGTCGAGTGTCCACCTGATGATTTCACGACTGGTGGAATGAAAGCTGGTGGATTCATAAATCACTCCGAACGCATCCCTTACTCGCTGGTGGTGAGTCGACCGCTGCTGGCTGTCAGAAGCGAGTCGAGCCCTTGCGCGGCCACCCCGCCGAAGCCCTCCAACGAGCGATACGCTTTGGCTAACAACTTCACTGGATGGACGGTCGGCTTCGTGGTTCCTTGCTCCATTTGTATCCGGCAGGCACTGCATTCGGTAGCGCCCGCCTCGATACCGGCACCTCGCATGGCCGTAACGAGCCCCAGACCCACTCGTAGGCTGGCGCGGTAGCGATCGCGGGCCAAGCCAAACGTGCCCGCCATGCCGGAGCAACCGCGGTCAGCCGCCTCCACTGACAGTTCGGGGATCAATCGCAGCAGATGCTCCGCAGGGCGTGCCCCTCCTGCGGCTCGCACATGGCACGGTGCGTGATAGAGAATGCGGCCAGGTACCGGATGAAAATCCAGCCGGAGACGCCCTTCTCGATGCAGTTCCCAGAGAAACGTGCTGGCATCGCAGGTGGCTGCCACCACGCGGGCCATGTCGTCGTCGTCAACGAAGAGTGGATAGTCATGCGTGATACAGGTCACTGCCGACGGCTCAGTGCACACGATCCGGTAACCCAGTCGCACCGCCTCAGCCAGCACACGCACGTTGGTACGGGCCAGCTTTCGCGCCCCATTCACATCGCCCTCCGACACCATCGGCATACCGGAGGCCACTTGCCGTGGATCGATAAACACGCCGATCCCATTGCGTTCCAGCACCGACACAAAAGCCTGCGCCAACATAGGATCATGCCGCCTCGCGTAGGTGTCGAGAAAATAAAGGACGCGAGGCCCGCTGCGACGTGATGGACGAGTCAGGCCGCGTCGCGAAGCCCATCGCATCAGCCGGTTGCCAGTGAAGGGGGGGAGCTTGCGTCCCTGCGCGATCCCCAGCATTTTTTCCATGAGCCATCGGGCCCGCGGGCTGGCGATGGCCCGATTGGCCAACGGTGCACACGCTCCTCCAATCGCGCTCAATGTGTCGACTCGCGAAAGCAGCCACGGTGCAAACCCGAGGCTATTGGCGGCAACTTGGGCCGCCTTTAATTCCAATACCATGGCCGGGATGTCGACTCCAGCAGCGCATTCGATACGGCATTGATGGCAGTTGAAACATGTGTCGGCGATGGCACGAACGGCCTCGGATGAGAGCGACTGGATCTCGATATCCCCTGAAAGAAATCCGGCGATCAGATTTGCCTTTGCCCGCGGCGACGACTCCTCGGCTGGATTCTCTCGATAACGCGGACACATCCGCGTTGCAGATGACTGACTCCGGCACGCGCCGCACCCGTTGCACGCGTCCACCTCATCGATCAACTGTGATTCGCTCCAGTTCAGCACGGGCAAGAGCCTCGCTGGCGCGAGAGAGCCCATGCGAGCTTCGGAAGATCCCTCTGGAGCCCCTTCTGAACGCAGTTCGGGAACGGCCGCCAGCGACGAACGAAAAGAAGACGCAGCAGATGGCTGCGTCGTGGCCCGAGTGATCTTCCCGGGATTCAGAATCCCCAGTGGATCAAACAGCCGCTTTACAGACACGAACACTCCAGCCAGTTCGGGAAAAAACTTCTCAAAGAACGCCGTGCGAGAGAGCCCCAATCCCTGCTCGCCCCCGATCGTGCCACCCACGGCCACAACTTCGGCATAGAGCGACTCGGCCAGCCGCTCCAAACGCAAACGCTCTGCTGGTTCCCGCGGGTCGGCATAGGGTCGCACGTGCAACTGCCCGTGGCACGCGTGTCCGAAAAGCATCGCAGTGGCACCAGACTTTTTCAGCACACCCTGCAAGCGTCGCAGAAACTCTGGCAGTGCCGCCGGTGGCACGACGATATCCTCAACAAACGGCACCGGCCTCGATGCGCCCCGCACACCGTGCAGCGTAGAAACAACCTCCCGCGAGAGCTCCCAGAAAAAGGCGGCATCGCGCGCGTCCTCGGCGCGACGGATGTCGAGACAGAGCCCTTTGGCTCCCTGCATTAATACCAGCGACTGATCCAGGCGGTCGCTGGCTTCCCGCACCGTTGCGCTTGTAAATTCGATCAGGAGTCCCGCGTCGGCAACAGCCGGAATCAAGACGTCAAATGCCACTTTCGAGCTTCTTGCCAGCGTGAGATGCCGCTTGTCGAACAGGTCGCAGGCGCTGGGCCCCAGAGGCGCCAGCTTGAGCACTGCCTCTGCCGCCTTCTCGAGCGAGTCGAACAGCAGTAGAGCCACGGCCGTTGCGTTGTCTGCCGGCACCGTCGCCAATGTGGCCTCGGTGACAATTCCCAGAGTGCCCGCAGATCCACAGAGCAGCCGAGGCAGGTCGATCCGACCATCCCGCTTGAGATCGTTGAGCTGATACCCGCCGTGCGAATGACGCGATGCCGGCTGCGCCTGAGCAATGATCCATCGCGACTGCTCAAGCAGAGCCGACATCCCTGCAGCCAGATGACTACATGCAAGTGCCGAACCGCCAGCATTGAGGCCCTCGGCAGAACGATCCGCCGGCGCGGTCGGGGCCGCAGCGATTAGGTCGACTATCGAGCCGTCAGCCAGTACGACTTGTGCCGCAACGATCCTGCCCCGCACGGCTCCATGCCTGAGGAACCGGCTCCCGGATGCGTTCCGGCCAATCATGCCACCGAGTGTTGTGACACGGGCGTTGGATGGATCTGGACCGAATGTGCGGCCCAGGCGTCCAAGATGCTCTTCCAACTGCGCGCCCACAACCCCAGGCTGCACCCGCACCGTCGTGGCCCCCGTCTGGACGATACGCCGCAGAAAACGACCGCAGTCGATCACGATGCCGCGGCCGAGCGAATCGCCCGACAGGCTCGAGCCTGCACCGCGGGGGTGCACCGGAATCCGCTGCTCTGCAGCCCACCGCACGGTGGCCGCCACATCCTCGGCAGTGCGTGGCCGCACGATGGCCAGCGGCCATACCTCAAACAAGCTTGCATCGGTGGCATAGAGCGCGCGGCTGGCATCGTCGCACAGCACCTCGCCAGAGACGATGCCCCGAAGGTCTTCCTCAATTCGCTGGCGTTGGGGATCCATGCGTCTCTCGTGGGCAATAGCGATCAATGCTTAGCGACCAGCCATCTGTCGCGATCGCGCCAGCTGCTGTCGATATTTTTCGTGCGTTTCCAAATCGAATCCGCCGCGCTGTGCGCGGAGGCCATCGCCACGGTACCTCGCACCGCAGCGATAGCAACTCAGGCAATCGGGCATGAACAGATAGAGGACCACATCAACCGCTGCGGTCGCAAAAAGAATCGCAAAAGTCACGATCAGCTCGTGCCAAGCCCACGCCACACAGCTCGCAAGCAGCCCAACCACCACAATGGCCAACCCGAGTTGCTGAGGGAAATCTTTTCTCACAAAGAGCTCCGTACTCGGGCACACCAGACAGCGGTTGAGCCTTGAGCCACCTGCGACGGATGTGGCCGCAATGCCGGGCGTTTCCAGTCCAATGGCATTGTCTGGAATGGCCACCGCCGCCGAGCAAGCGGTGCACTGAAGCACCGTGCGAGCCTCAATGCCATCCAGCGTGACAGTGGCGCTACAGGCTGGGCAGGCGTATGCGATTCGCATCGTGTATTCGCACTCGGTGCGACCTCTGAATTGCTGATAGTGAATCTAAACTCTTGAAACGCAAACGATTGACTATGGCGACGAGGGCACCGCCGCGTACAAAAGCTGCGCCGTCAATTCGCCTACAATCGCTGCCAAGCACGCCACATAGAGAATACCCGTGGCGCTCTGAGTGTTGGGGATATCGAGTGTTTTTCGGCTCAGCCACAGCAGGATAGGCAGTCCGATGAGGCCGGCGAGCCATCGCAACGATCCCAGTGCCACCGTGGCCGAATCAGCGACACCGACGCTGGCCACCGACCATCGCACGATCGCCACGCTGAGCGATACGGCCAGTTGCAACCCCCAAGCCACCATCGCCAGATCGATCATCCGGCGGAGCGCATCGACCCGCATACCTGGGGCATTGAGATACCAGTGGCCCAGCAGCATCGCATGCACGGTGAGGCCCACGACCGCTCCAGAAAGCAGCTTCATAGATGCTGCCGAAAACCATGCCGAAGAAACACCGTCGCCTGGCTGGAGAGAAACAGTCGCCACCGTGGCGGCTCCAAGCAGAACTGTGCAGGCAAGACACAGAGCCATGCCAGCACGTTGTCGGTCGGCCAGCCACGCAACGCTCCCCAACCACGCTGCAATCGCGGCCCCCACAATCAACGACTCCGTAAAGGCTGTTTTTTCAAGCAAGCCTGCCAGTGTGGCCAGGCCCAGCACGACCAGCAAATTTACGCGAAAAAAACCGGCTGGCACAATTGCCGCTGGCGTGAGCACCATCGCCAACGACAGCCCCCAGCCGAAGCGGCAGAGAAAATCGATGAGAAGCGTCATGCTGCAGCCTCTGTCGCCGGAGTGACGGACTGCCCGCTGATTCTCACGGCGACCGCCTCCCGTAAATCAGCGACAGCACTTCGGCCCGGCTGGAGACGTTGGATCGAAAGATTCCCTTCATTGACGAAGTGACGCAGAGGCTGCCCGGCTTGCGAACGCCCCGAATGGTCATGCAAGTGTGCGAGGCCTCCACGACCACAGCCACCCCTTTCGCATCGAGATCATTCACGAGCAGATCGGCAATTGTTTCGGTCAGGCGTTCTTGCACCTGTGGTCTGTGCGACACCACCTCCACAAGCCTCGCCAACTTACTCAGACCGAGTACGCGGCCGTTGGGGAGGTAGCCGATGTGTGCGTGCCCCATAAAGGGAAGCAGGTGATGCTCGCACATGCTGTTAAACGCAATGTCTCGCACGAGCACAATCTCGTCATATTTTTCTGTAAACGCCTGCCTCAGATGTATCTTCGGATCCTGATGCAGGCCACTGAACATCTCGGCGTACATGCGGGCCACGCGGGCGGGGGTTTCCAGCAACCCCTCCCGATCTGGATTTTCGCCAACGGCAAACAGGATTTCTCGCACGGCCCGCTCGATGCGGGCACGGTCAACCGGCGGCCCTTCTGGGGCAGACTCATCGTCTCCGTCAGGGCTGCACCTGCTCGATAGACTCGATACGTTAGGGCCATCCACGTGGTGGGCGTCGCTCGTGGTGAGAGGTTCGTTCATGCTCACCACTCTAATTGACGCTGAACCTCGGGGGAAACACCCTCGCTAAACTGGCCGGTGGCCGCGTGGCAATGGCCTCCAGTAGCAGTTTCGTACGCTCCAAAACATTCGGCTCGGCAAGCAAACGTAACTTCCAATCCAAGTCCAGATCCAGCGTGTAGGAAACGATGTCGGCGAGCATCCCCAGCGTAATCTGGTTGCCCAGCAATTGGTCGAGTTGCTCGTAAGCGTCTGGAATTTTCGGCATCGCGTGTTTGAATGCAGCCAGCAGTTGCTGCTGCAAGGCTGCTGCGGCCTCCACGGACACACCCTGCGGTTCCAGATCTTCCACGATCTCTGACTCGACCACGCGAAAAAGTTTTTTCGGTGGCAACTCCCGCACCAGTCGCAGCCGCCGCACCCCTAGGAGCAACACGTTGTAGGTGCCTTGGTCGGTCCGCTGGTGCGTGGCCACGCGACACAGGCAGGCGGTGGATCGCAACGTCGGCCGTCCATCGTAATGCGTTTCCCAACCTGGCGCAAGCACGCCCAGGGCAATGAGCCGGTCGCCCTCCACCGCTTCCTCGATCATCGCTCGGTAGCGGGGTTCGTAGACGTGCAACGCCTGCATGACGTGCGGAAACATCACAAGATTCGGCAGTGGAAACACCCGGGCCAACCCGGAAAACTGATCGGACGAAAAGGCCAAGGATGCGTCAGACATAGAGCCTTGCTTGGGAAGTCGTGTATGGATCTCAATCGTGCTTTTTCGGCAAGACGCTACGAATGGCTACGCAACGCCTCACGGGTGGATTGGTTGCGAACGAGGTGGCGGCAAGTCGAGATGAATTTCCGGCAAAAGTTCTGGATTGAGCTGGATCGATGGGTATTCCTCCGTGCTAGCGGCCACCTCCGCCAAGCAGGCATCAAAAGCCAAGAGAAACGAACCGATATCGAGGCCAAGGTGCTGGGGTGCGTAGGATTCCATATAACCGTGGACGCTCTTGTGGAGTTTACGGGCTCCGCGAATGTTGCCGTTTCCGAAATGATAGAGGGCAACGGCCGCTTGGATGAGGCCCTGATAAAATTTTCGGGAATCCCCGCGATATTCCGTCCAGAGTTCCTCCCAGATTTCGTGGCTTTCATAGTAGTCGCACTCGTTAAATTTTTCGATACCCCGCAGATAGAGCGGGTCGTATTCTGGAGTTGAACTGGTCGCTACCATTGGCATTTTCCTTGTCGTGAATCCTAATCGTCGCCCTACCAGTGGATTGAGGTGGCCCCTGAATCGTAGCACCCATTCCAAAAAACAGCAGCGTGAACGGGCTGAGGCGATCGCCGTCCGGCTGGCCTTATCCTACCCCAACGCCCGTTGCTCCCTCGATTTTGAAAATCCGTTCCAGCTCCTCATCGCCACAATTCTCTCGGCTCAATGCACCGACAAACGCGTCAACTCGGTGACGCCCAACCTCTTTCATCGCTGGCCCACTCCCGATGCCATGGCAGCCGCATCGCAGTCCCAGATCGAAACCGTTATCCACAGCACAGGATTCTTCCGCGCGAAGGCTAAAAACATTCGCGGCTGCTGCCAAAAACTGACTGCGGAGTACGGCGGAGAGGTGCCACGCAGCATGCAGGATCTCGTTTCGCTGCCGGGCGTCGGTCGCAAAACGGCCAACGTCGTTCTCGGCAGCGGGTTTGGGCAGGCTGTTGGCGTGGTAGTCGACACCCATGTGGGACGGATTGCCCGCCGACTGCAGCTCACTCGGCACGTCAATCCGGTGCAAGTCGAGCACGATCTGGTAGCAGTATTCCCACAGCAGCACTGGATAGCCTTGAGCCATCTCATCATCGAGCACGGCCGCACGGTCTGCCCAGCACGCACGCCGCACTGCGAAGCCTGCGTGCTGGCAGATCTCTGCCCCCGCGTCGGAGTAAAGACAGCCACTCCGGCCGCGACTGGCCGAAACACCACTCAAAAAAGACGAAAATCCTGAACGCTCTTTGGCCGGTGGGAACAATTCGTTGAAAAGCGTACACTCGTCGGCCATGCGTTGAGTGCCGTCCCGATCCAACCGAACAGCACGGGAACTTCTCATGATCCTCTCCGGCCACGAGATCAAACAGCAGCTTGGCGGCAACATTGTCATCGAGCCGTTCGACGACAGGAATCTGAATCCAAATAGCTACAACCTCTCGCTGCACGACGAACTCCTCGTCTACGAAGAAGTGGTGCTCGACATGCGAAAGAGCAATCGGGTGGATCGCGTCCACATTCCTCCAGAGGGTCTCGTTCTCACGCCGAATCAGCTCTACCTCGGCCGCACGATTGAGCGCACCGAAACCCACAACCTCGTGCCGATGATTGAGGGCCGCAGTTCCATCGGCAGGCTCGGACTCTTTGTGCACGTGACGGCCGGCTTCGGCGATGTTGGCTTCTGCGGCTATTGGACGCTCGAAATGTTTGCCGTACAGCCGGTGAAGATTTACCCGGGCGTGTCGATCTGCCAACTCTTTTTTCATCAAATCGCCGGTGACATCACCGAATACTCCAGCGAAAAATATCAACATAACCACGACATCCAGCCAAGCATGCTCTATCAGGAACTTTCCACCGATCAGGAAAGCGACCAGCAGTTACACCTCGAGTTTGGCGCAGACCGCGCTGGAAACGAACGATCTGGCCGGCGACCGGCACAACGGGTGGCAAGGTAGCGGCAAGCCATGATTCAGAAAGTGTTGGCGTGGTCATCGCTTGCCACGGCGTTGCTGTTTGCCGGGATCGCATGCGCGAGCGTGTTTGCGAACGAGTCGCTTGGCGACATGGCCCCAACGCTCGTCTTGTACGTTGCAATTCCGCTGCTCACCCTATCGATCCTGCTGGCTGTGGCCATGCTCATTGTGGCCGCATGCGGGCCCTAAGATTTTATCCTCTGCGTCCGATCAAGAAAGGCATTTTGCGTGCTGAGAAGTCACACCTGTGGTGAATTACGACCGTCACATATTGCTGAAAACGTTTCGCTCTGCGGCTGGGTAGACCGCGTTCGGGATCACAAGGGAGTGCTTTTTATCGACCTGCGAGACCGCTGGGGTCGCACGCAGGTCGTCATCGGCCCCGAGAGCACCGCAGAGGTCGTTGCCGCCGCGAGGACAGTGCGACCGGAGTGGGTGCTGCGAATACACGGCACGGTTGGCGCACGTCCCGAGGGCACAACCAATCCAAAGCTGTCTACCGGCGGCATCGAGGTGGCGTGCAACAGCCTCGAGGTGCTCAACGAGGCCCAAACTCCTGTCTTTCAGCCAGGTGCCGCTGATTTGCCGGGCGAGGAGGTGCGGCTCACGCATCGCTGGCTGGATCTTCGTCGCACCGCGATGCAGGAGAATATGTTCCTGCGGCATAGGATCGTAAAAATCATGCGCGACCACTGCGACTTGCTTGGTTTCATCGATGTGGAAACTCCGATGCTCGGCCGGAGTACGCCGGAAGGAGCCCGCGACTACCTCGTGCCCAGCCGCCTCGAGCATGGAGCGTTCTTCGCCCTGCCCCAGTCTCCGCAGCTCTACAAGCAAATCCTGATGGTGGCGGGCTTCGACCGTTACGTTCAGGTAGCCAAATGTTTTCGAGACGAAGACCTCCGCGCCGACCGTCAGCCCGAGTTCACGCAACTCGATCTGGAGATGTCATTTGTAGAGGCTGACGACGTGATGGGAGTGATCGAAGCTCTGGTGAATCGCACATCCAAGGAAATCCTCGGACTAGACGTGGCGCTCCCCCTCCCCCGCCTCACGTGGGACGAATGCATGGAGCGGTTTGGTCACGACGCTCCTGACCTCCGCTATGGCCTTGAGATCACCGACCTCACTGGGATCGCCGGCGAGACCGACTTTCGCGTTTTTCGGGGAGCGATTGACGCGGGCGGCCGCGTGCGAGGGATTCGTGTGCCAGGTGCAGCGTCCCGGTTTTCCAGAAAGGATCTGGATGCGTTCACGGCCTTGGCTGTAGAGGCAGGAGCCAAGGGCTTGGTCTGGCTCAAGCTGGAACCAGAGGGCGAGTGGTCGGGGCCAGTTGCCAAAAACCTTGGCTCGATTGCCGAAAAACTCCGCACCACTCTGGACGCTTCCCCAGGCGATCTGGTCCTCATCGTGGCCGATTCTTTTGAGGTGTCGTGCAAGGCCCTGCACACGCTTCGCAAACGCTTGGGCACGGTACTTGAACTCTTCCGCCCCGATGCAATGCACTTTTCTTGGGTGGTCGACTTTCCCATGTTTGCCCGAGACACCGACACCGGTGGCTGGGCATCGATGCACCATCCATTCACCGCACCTCGGGCCGCCGATCTAGACGCACTCCAGAGCGACCCCGCTGCCTGCCGCGCGCAGGCCTACGATCTAGTCATCAACGGCTCTGAGGCCGGTGGCGGCACGATCCGTATCCACGACAGCCGCACGCAAGAAAAAGTTTTTCAGCTGCTCGGCATCTCCCCCGAGATGGCCCGCGAGCGATTTGGGTTCTTGTTAGATGCTTTGCAAAGCGGCGCCCCGCCGCACGGCGGCATAGCCTTAGGGATTGATCGCTGGGTGATGCTCTTTGGAAAGCTGGATTCGATTCGGGACGTGATCGCGTTTCCAAAAACGCAAAAAGCCAGCGATCTCATGACCGGCGCCCCTGCGTTGGTGGAACAAAAACAATTAGTCGAACTGGGCATCCGCACGGTGGTGCCGCCGCAGACTCCAGTTGTCTAAACGAGTCCTTCGCTCAACTCGTTTGACTCAACGATCCCTCCCCGGGTAGGATCTTTGATTCAATGCACGTTGCCGGCAACCAAGCCTTCCAAGCTCCGCTGCTGGCCGCGCACGCCCGGGCAAATAGCTCAGTTGGTTAGAGCACCTCGTTTACACCGAGGGGGTCGTGGGTTCGAGTCCCTCTTTGCCCACTATTCGTTTGTACACTACCCCTGCTCTCTCGGGTAAAACTGTGATAACTCCGGGCAAGCGAGTTGTTTCGACTCCGTCTTGCAAATCCTTGCGGGAGCCTGCTGCGTCGGATTTTCTGCCAGCATTTACGACGGCCTCGAAGTGATGATTCCGAGCCTGCAAG
>CAIRDU010000136.1 GCA_903877395.1 uncultured Planctomycetaceae bacterium | reverse complement strand
GTTTTTCCGCTGTCGATACGGAAGATCGCACCAGACGCGATCTGCTCCACTCGCGTGCGACTTGGATCCTGATGATCGTAGCGGGCAAGCGCCAGCAAGAGCGTGCGGTCGCTGCAGGTTGCTGCCGAGGGTTTGAGTATCGATTGCTTCAGAGCACAGGCGATATCTTCGGGCAGCAGGCCAACTCCCACAATCGGGCTGACAATCCGCTCAAATTCCTGCTGCCAGAGATGGCCGTGCGGCTTGATCCTTCGCGATCGAGCATGGTATTTTTCCCAGGTTGTGAGGTGGGCAATCTCGTGCAGGAGCGTTGTCAAAAATGCGTAGGGGTTGAGATCGTTGTTGACGCTTATCCTGTGGAATGGGTGCTGCCGCCTTGGGGAACGGTGGTCGCCCAGCTTGGTGCGACGAGGCCGACTCACCCGCACAACCACAGCGTGGTCGGCTAATAATTCCGCCACATAGAGACCCGCACCCGCGGGCAAAAACGGCCCTAATGTGCCTTGAAGCAGGCCTCTCTGATCGCGTCTTCGCTCCTGATCCAGTTTTGTTTTCATCCGACGTTACTGTTCAACACTCCTCACATAACCCTAGAATTCCACCCCACTGCGGGTGGATTCACCTCAGCAATGTTTCTCGCAACTACCACCACCATCGAGACGGAGCACTCTTCACGATGACGCATTCTGACCGGCGGACAAAGATTCACGCAAGCAACGCAGTGGTGGGGCGCCGTGGATTCTTGAGCGCCTCTGCTGCTGGAGCGGCTGCACTGGCCAGCGGAGCCGTTCCGTATTTCACATCGACGGGGGATGCCTTTGCCAACGCGTTGTCCGGCGACCGGCCACGGATCGGCTGTATCGGCACAGGCTCGATGGGCATGGGCGATGCGACGGCACACGCAGCCTTCGGCGATATCCTAGCCGTGTGCGACGTCGACAGCAGACGTGCTGAGGCCGCAAAAAACCACGATGCCATCGGCAAGGGCAAGGCCGATGCCTACGGCGACTACCGCAAGGTGCTGGAGCGACAAGACATCGATGTAGTGAGCATCGTCACGACCGATCCCTGGCACGTAAAAATTGCCGTCGAGGCCTTGCAGGCAGGCAAACACGTATTTTGCCAAAAGCCTCTCTCGCTCACGCTTGAGGAAAATCAACTTGCCCGCGCCGCTGCCCAGAAGTTCCCCACGCTCCAGTTTTTTATCGGCACCCAGCAGCGAGCCCAGAAAGACCAGTTCCTACGGGCGGTCAACATGGTTCACAAGGGCCTCCTCGGCGATATCCAAAAGGTGACGGTTGGCATTAACGGCAGCCCCACGGGCGGGCCGTTTCCTGTTGTCGCGCCGCCAGCCGAACTCAACTGGGACATGTGGCTTGGGCAGGCCCCCAAAGTTGACTACCGTCAAAAACGCTGTCACTATGAGTTTCGCTGGTGGTACGAATACTCAGGCGGCAAGTTTACCGACTGGGGCGCACACCACGTCGATATCGCCCAGTGGGCTCTCCACGAAGATGCCAAGGGCAAGGGGCCGATCACCATCGATGGCACCGATGTGAAGCATCCCGTGCCATACAAGGATGGCTACCCCACCGTCGACGATTGCTACAACACGGCGCACGACTTCGCCGTGAACTGCACATTCCCAAGCGGTGTTGAAATGATCGTCACCAGTCGTGGGGATAATGGCATTTTGTTTGAAGGCACGAAGGGGCGAATTTTCGTGAATCGACAGAAGATCACTGGCACCCCCATCGATGAGGCTTGGGATAAAGACGCGTGGACTGATGCCGATGTGATCAAGCTCTACAAGGGAAAGCCTTTTGAGGGACACAAACAGAATTTTTACCGCTGCATCCGCGAAGGGGGCCTGCCGGTATCGGATGTTTTCAGTCACGTGATTGCCATGAACACCTGCCACCTAGCAGCCATCGCAGGCCGATTGGGGCGCACGATCCGCTGGGATCCGGTCGCCGAAAAGATCGTGGGCGACGAGCAAGCCGCGTCGTTTGCCGCGAGAAAGCCTCGCGAGGGCTTCGAAATTAACCGGGTGTAATACGGCTCACACTTGAGCCTCGCG
>CAIRDU010000135.1 GCA_903877395.1 uncultured Planctomycetaceae bacterium | reverse complement strand
TGGTTTGAACAGCGACTCGACCAACCGTTTGCGAAAGCCCCTAAGCTAGAAAAACCCGCTGACGCAACACTCTTTTATATGCAGCTGGATTCGACGCTCTCTGGCGACAAGCTGGCGGCCGATTCGACGGCCGGCATTGCCAGCCGCGTCCAAACATTTCTATCGCTTGTGCTGAGTCGGAAGCGGTAAGCGATCTCAGGGCAAACGGAGTTCCATGCCTGGTACCAATAGAGCTGGATTCCTCAGTTCGTTGCGGTTGGCTTCCCAGATCCGCGTTGCCATAGCCCGATCACCGTAGAAACGCTGTGCTAGGGTCTCCAGCGTTTCTCCTGGCGCCACTCGCACACCGCGAGGCCGGCCGGCCGGTTCGATGACAGGCTGCGAGGCTTGTGAGGCCCGTGTTGCCGGCACGCTCCATGAAGAAGGAATGCGCAACTCTAAACCAATGGGCAACAGATTGGGATCTGTGAGCCGATCTCTGTTGGCTAGCCAAATGGCGTTGGCGGCACCTGGATGGCCATAGAATTTTGTGGCAATGCTTGTGAGGTCATCGCCGTCCCGCACGGTATACCCAGCCGGTGGAGCCGCATAGGCAACGGCCGCAGCGGTCGGCAGCCCTCCCGGCACCACTGCGGCAGCTGGCAAAAAACCTGCCGTATGGCCAGCCGCCATTGGGGGCGGTGCATGAATGTCCAAGAGGGGTGGTGGCGGGATGTCAAGCGTTGAGCGGTAGGTGACATCCAATCCAGGAGCTCCACGGCCAAACTCGGGAGCCACCTGCGGCAGTGGCCGTGGAGGCGTTGGAGGAAAATACGTCTGCTCTACGATCGCTGGAGAGTTCATCGCTGCGGCCATCGCTGCAGCCACTTGGCCATCGGCAGGATTTGTCGCTGCAAGCGATGGCTGACCCGCCATACTGTTGCGAACATCTGGAATCGTATGGGCGGCATAGCTCCCCATATCATTCGCCTGCTCTGTTGTACGGTCTGCCGGACTACCGGCAGACGAAAGAGTTCCACGGGATGCCGTCTCCCCATAAGCAGTCACGACAACTGACACCACAGGCACAACCAGGGGCGCGGCGAGCGATACGCCGGCTGCAACCATCGACAACCCAATAAAAAAACGAACTGCGTGCACGATCTTTGACATTCAATTTCCTCGGGCACCACTGTGGCCACACGTCAAGTATGCGCCACGCTTTCCAAGCAGGCGTCGTGAGACCCATCGACGGCCCATGCCCAACGACGGCCGCGCCGCAGCTTAGCGAGAAAATTGCGAGAAAGCCTGCACAACGGGTCGCACCGGAAAAGTTTCCCTAACCGTTACTCATTGCATGCCGCACAAAAACACGCCGGGCACGTTTCCTACGTGCCCGATACCCGTGCCTTCTGGATACCGCCAGAATTTTGCAGCCACAGCACGATCGGCGAAGCGATGTAGATCGTGCTGTAGGTGCCGGTGATGATCCCCACGAGCATGGCAAATGCGAAGGCATGGATGCCCTGGCCACCGAACAGGTAGAGAATCAGCGTAGCCAACAGGGCCGTGCCTGATGTCAGGATGGTGCGACTCAACGTCTGATTAACAGCCTTGTCGATCATGTCGCTCGACACGAACGGACTCTTGCCGCGAATCTCTCGCATGCGATCAAAAATCACGATTGTGTCGTTAATCGAGAAACCTACGATCGTTAAGAGTGCCGCCACGACATCGAGGCTGATCTTAAAGTCGTCCACCAAGGCCCACCCAAGAAACGGCGAGATGTATTTACTGATGGCCAAGCATGCAACCGTGACGAGCACGTCGTGGGCCAATGCCACGACTGCAGCAAGCCCAAAGGCCACGTTCTGAAACCGCACCCAGACGTAGAGCACGATCATGAGCATGCTTGCCAGTAACGCATAGACGGCCGTCACTTTCGTGTTGCCGGCCACTTTGCCTCCGATCATGTTGGCCGAGAGATAGACTGGAGTGT
>CAIRDU010000134.1 GCA_903877395.1 uncultured Planctomycetaceae bacterium | reverse complement strand
ATGGAGCATTCCTGAAATTCATCTGAATCCCCGCAGCGCTGCCGGCCGCCGAGTTCTGCTCCCGGGGCACGGGCGACGGACTCGTGGTCGTTTCCGTTCGGGTGGTGGCTGGGGCATTGCTGGTGGGTGCACCGGCATCCTGGGCTACCAGGCCGCCAGCCAAATATCCCACAGCACAGGCAGCGCCAAAGGCTCGAGTGATCAAGGTCTTCATTTCATCTCCTGTTCCCGTTTTTTCAAAAGCCGCTTCAAAATTTCATCGGATCCTGGGGGATCCTCGCTCGGAGTGGTCGACGAGGCGGCCGCTGTTCCGGTCGCTCCCCCGGCTGAGCCCACTCGCTTGAACCCATCTCCGCCGGTGCCGGACAACAATTGCCAAGCGCCCTCCGAATCTTGACGGAGCCGTTGACCCACCTTCAGCAAAACTGGAGGGCGATTGGACCCCAACAAGGTGACCGACTGGGGAGAAACGAGGCTCAGTGTCTGGCCGGCGATGACCGCGTTCACCTGGAGGGTCTTGCGAAGGTCCACGGTGTTTCCGTCAAAGAAGGCAAAGGTGCCTCTCGGATAGGTTATGACTCCCACGAGTCCAAACTCAGGGGCATCAGCCGAGGCCACCGCCTTCGGCTTGGGCGCCGGTCGAGATTCACCCCGGATCTTGGGCTGCCTTTCTGGATCGAAAATATTTCGATCGCCCACCCGACGCGCCACCTCCTTGGAGTCGATCACCGACGTCGGATGAGTCTCGGCTGCGAAACCCAGCAAGGACCCAAACAGGACCCCGGCCATTAGGGAGCCAATCCAAATTGAGGGAGGAACCTTCATGGCTTAGACGAGGGATTGAGAACGAGGCCGTTGATTTGGAGGCTGAGAGTCAACTGACGACCGGCCGGATCGCGGCTCATCATCTGAAGGCTATCGACCTTGACGGCCAACGGACCCTCTTCAATCCGCTGGATAAACTGAGTCAAACTGGCGAGAGACCCGGAAGTCTCGAGGCGACACCGCAACAGTTGGTAGGCGGCTTCGTCGCCCTTCCACTGCGGCATTCGATCCACGATTTGAGCCCCGGACGCCTTGGCCCATTCATCGCAGGCCCGAAGCAGACGTTGCTCGGCTTGGGACGGTTCATGCGGCAGGGCGTTGGTGCGCAAGTGGTTCCATTGATCCCGAAGTCCTCCCTCGCGCTGGATCAACGCCCCGGCCCTCGCTCACCTGACGCTGCAGGGTGGCGATGCGTGCTGAGCGCTCCGACCAAGCTCGGCCCATCGGCGTGATGAACACGAGGTCGGCGATGTAGAGACCCACAGCGGCCAGGGTCACGATCATGAGGAGACGTTGACGTTGGGTGGGATTCATCGGGCCATGCCTCCATTCCACACGAAGGTGAGGTTGAACTGCATCGGAGAAGCGCCACGGGATTGGTCGTGGTGAACCTTGAGGACTCCGGGCAAGGCGCTCAGACGGGCCGTCATCGCCAAAAAGGCCGGACTATCGGTGGCCGTGCCACTGCAGACCACCTCGCCTGATTCTCGAATTTCGATGACCTTGGCCGTCACGGTTCCGTTCTCGGGGAAGGCGCTCGTCAGAACCTCCAAAATAGCCAAGCCCCGGGCCGACTGAGGAGTCCAAGGTCGGAATTGTCGCAAATCCTGCTGGATGCGTTCCAGCTCCCGGACCTTGCTTGAGAGACCCGCCCAACGAGATTCCAAGAGCGAGAGTTGGATTTGCTGAGTCAGGAAAGCCAGAGCTACCAGGGCAGCCACGCCGCCGGCGACCGTCCAGACCGTGCGTCGCTGCCCTTGGGCGTGACGCGCCAGAAATTGTTGGAGCACCGATGGCTTCGGGGGCAGAAACTCGAGGGTCGCCGGCCGCGATGCCAGCACTCGGGCTGCGACCACTGCTGAAATCGGGAGCTCCTGGGTCGAGGCCAACCCCCGCACTTGAGTGGGCTTGGGGCGGATGCGGAAACCGGCAACCGCCAATCGAGCAGACAGCTCAGTGGCCAGCGTTTGGGCCATGTCTTGAGGACCGAAAATACGGACATCTCGGATGGAGCCATTCCAAGGATCCGGGAGCTGCCCCAAGGTGATCCGAATCTCCCGCGCTACGCTGTCGGCATGCAACACCGACTGGCCAGACGCGTCTTCGGTAACGCCCTCGAAGGACCGCAAGGCGACGAGACCACCTCCAGCGCTCAATTGGAGCGT
>CAIRDU010000133.1 GCA_903877395.1 uncultured Planctomycetaceae bacterium | reverse complement strand
GGGAATTCCGGCTGAGCGGCTCTCGCATATTCATGCGCACGGGCTCAGCACGAGCGTTGGCGACCGCGATGAAGCCGGTGCCATGCAAGACGTTTTGGGTTCAGTGGCTAGTTCAATTCCTACCGTGGCTGCTAAAAGCCACTTTGGAAACCTCGGTGCTGGGAGTGGTGTTGTGGAATGCATTGCCAGTATTTTGGCGATGCAAAAAGGGCAGTTGTTTCCATTACTGAATTACCAAACACCCGATCCCGACTGTCAGATTCGCGCCGCGTTGGCAGGTGATCCAGCCGGGGATGTGTTTCTCTCTTCTGCCGTGACACCTCAGGGCCAGGCCGGCTGTGTCGTGATTCGAGGCTGGAGCCTGCCGGTCTAAAAAAAGGTCTGTTCTACGGCTCCAATCCCCCGCTGTGGGGCGTGCGGCGGGGACAGGCCGCCTGCTTGACAGTCGCACGCAGGTGTCTTAGCCTGCTCGGGTTGCGTCGAGAGAGTGGCCTCTTGATGCCGCCTTGTTGTTTTGCTTTGTGGCCCACAGATACGCTCCCGAATACGCCCGGACATCCACAGGGTGTTTTTGATGGCGTTTCGGCATCTTTGTTCGGTGTCGAATGACTGCCGACAGTTTCGTAGGATTTCGTAAGAATCGCCGCTCGAGAACTCCATGAAGCCAGAAGAAATTCTTCGCATCGTTGATGCTATCCATCGCGATAAAAATATCGACAAAGAGATCGTCTTTCAGGCGATCGAGTCCGCGCTTGTCACGGCTCTGACCCGTCAGTATGGGGAAGAATCTGTAATTAGCATTTTGATCGATAGGGGCGACGGCAAGCTCACCGGCTCTCGCGACGGCGCCGAGATCGACACCCAGGAATTATCTGGCCGTATCGGTGCCCAGACTGCCAAGCAGGTGATCATTCAAAAGATCCGCGAGGCCGAACGCGATTCAATCCACGATGAATTTGAGGAGCAGATTGGCCAGATGGTATCGGGGGTTGTGGCCCGTTTTGAGGGCTCCACGGCCACGGTGACGCTCGGCCCAAACGAGGCCATCCTGCCACGCAGCGAGCAGATCCCCGGTGAAACCTATCACCCAAACGAGCGAATTCGCGCCACGATCTTTGAGGTGCGGAAGGTTGGCAGTCGCGTCAAGATCATCCTCTCTCGCATCCGTCCGCAGTTGGTGCAGCGATTGTTTGAGCAGGAAATCCCGGAGATCGCTGACGGTGTCATTGAGATACGAGCCATTTCGCGAGAGCCTGGATACCGTAGCAAAGTGGCTGTGATCAGTTCCGATGCGCGTGTGGATTGCGTGGGTGCCTGTGTCGGCGTACGAGGCAACAGAATCAAGAACATCGTCGAGGAGCTTGGTGGGGAGCGGATCGACATCGTGCGGTGGAGCGACGATCTGCAGTTGCTGGTGCCGAATGCGTTGCAGCCCGCAGAGGTGGACGAAGTACTTCTATGCCAGATGCTGGGGCGAGGCAGTGTTTTGGTGAAGGAAGATCAACTGTCGCTGGCTATCGGACGGCGAGGACAAAATGTGCGTTTGGCCAGCAAGCTCTGCGGCTGGGATATCGAAATCATGACCCGAGAGGAGCTCGACCAGCAGATCGAGCGAGCCGTCACTGGCTTCTCGTCGATCGAAGGACTCAGCGACGCAACGGCGGAGCGGCTCGTTGGTGAAGGCTTTCTTTCGTACGACGATCTCTCAATCATTGAGCCTGATGACTTAATGGAGATGGGTGGAATTTCTGCCGATACCGTTGACAAGATTGTGGCCGAGGCAGAGAAGCGGGCCGCAGTAGCCGAGGTGGTGGCTGCGGATGCTCGTCGCGTGCAGCGGGAGCACGATCGGGTCGAGAAGGCAACGGCTGATGCCGATGCTGCCGACCGAGTGGCCGCAGAGCAGGAATCAGCCACGCAGGCAGTTGGCCTAGGCGACGGCTCGCCGGCAGCCACGCAGGACGAAGAATCGCTGCTCGTAGAGGAAAATCAAAGCCTTGCGGGAACGAGTCCGGCTGCCGCTGGGAAGAGTGGTAGTATGGCGAGCGGTGAGCCGGTTGCGCCTGAAAGCAGTTCTGTGTTGGGCGGCAATTCATAAACGCTCTCGTGAACAGCGTGTAGGCTGGGCAGTTTTTCGGATGTCTTGAGAGGTTGGGCGTGGCGATTCGTATTTACACACTGGCCAAAGAATTCAAAATTGACAGCAAGGAGCTGGTCGATCTCTGCACGCGCGCCGGGATTCATGACAAGGGCTCGGCTCTAGCCAGCATGACCGACGAAGAGGTCACCAAGCTCAAAGAATTTATTGCTGGAAAATCGCGTCTTGCTGAAAGGCCGGCGGCTCCAGCGGGTTCAGGCAGTAGGAGTTCAGAAGGCCGCAGCCCAGCGGTGAAGCCAACAATAGGCAAGCCCCCTTTGGCTAGGGTTTCCGGCGGCCCGGCTCCGATCAGACTGGCAGGGAAAGCTTCGATGGCTGAGCCGGTGTCGGATTCGGAAGGATCGTCGCCCGCAGGTGCGGTCA
This sequence comes from uncultured Planctomycetaceae bacterium, assembly GCA_903877395.1. Classification (GTDB taxonomy): domain Bacteria; phylum Planctomycetota; class Planctomycetia; order Pirellulales; family UBA1268; genus BAIKAL-G1-2R. Next base: position 507 of record CAIRDU010000133.1, on the reverse strand, counting down.
CCGGGCCGAAAGGTGCTGTCGCAGCGATCAAACGAGAAGACTACATTGCTCCAGCGGGTGTTGTTGTGCGAGGCCGAGTCGCTGATATTTCCCAGCCCAAAACAGGTGCTGGACCGCGGTCTGGTGGAGACGGCCCGCGGCCGGTTCCTCGGCCGGCGTTTAAGCTTTCCCCTTTGCCGACCACGGCCAGGCCGCCCGTGTCTCGTGGGCCGCAGGAGCCTGTTGCTCAAAAACCCGACGTGAAATTGCCGCTGGATGCGATTCGCAGTGCTAAAGCTGGCGGCTCGAAGCCGTTGGCGGACCACATGCGCAAGCACGAGCAGCGTCAGGCAGAGGGCGATCGTTCACGTTCTGCTGCGGGCACTCCGCTACGGGGTGGCACTCGCGGGGGGCCCGGAATGATGCCGGTACCGCCTCCGATGGAGCCGGGCGTTCGGCCACGGCGAACGCCATCCAAGGCCCAGCCAGGCGTAAATAAGCCGGATGATCTATTGGCTGGACGGGATG
>CAIRDU010000132.1 GCA_903877395.1 uncultured Planctomycetaceae bacterium | reverse complement strand
TGAGCGTGGCCTCTGGGCTCGACAGTATGGTCCTCGGCGAGCCGCAGATTGTGGCGCAGGTCAAACAGGCTTGGGCGATTGCTCAGCAGAGCCAGACCACCGGGCCGCTGACCGGTGAGATGTTTCAGGCAGCCCTTAGAACCGCGAAGCGAGTGGCCAGCGAAACCGCTATCGGCCGTCAGCGGCTGTCGATTCCAAGCATGGCGGTCGCCGATTTTGCAAGCGGCGTGTTCGAGCGATTCGATGACAAGCGAGTGCTCCTTATCGGAGCTGGCAAGATGGCCCGCGAAACACTCCGCTACCTCCGTGATGCGGGAGCCCGCGACGTGGTGGTTGTGAACCGCACGGCCGAACGAGCTGGCGATCTGGCCGCGACCCTCGGCGCCAGAGCTGAACGATTTGAGAACCTTGAAAGAGAGCTCGTTGCAGCCGATGTGGTCGTGAGCACGACAGGAGCGACCCATCCTGTTGTCTCGGAAGAACTTTTCATGCGGGCCGAGTCGCATCGCGAGGGTCGGCCGCTGGTGGTGCTCGATTTAGCGGTCCCACGAGATTTTGATCCTCGCATCGGCAAGCGACCAGGCGTATGGCTCTACTCAATCGACGATCTCTCAGCGGCATGCGACGCCAACCGCACAAGCCGGCAGCGGGAGCTGCCCGGTGCAATGGCCATCGTGGACGAGGAAACCAACCGCTTTATGGGCAACCTCCACCACCGCTCAACGGTGCCTGTGATTGAGCAACTGCGAGCCGGCTGGGTTGAAACCGGTGACGCTGAACTGGATCGCCTGTTTCGTCGATTGCCTCACCTCGACAACACATCTCAGGCGGAGATACGCCAGGCTTTCGACCGTTACGCTGCAAAACTCTTGCACTCGCCGCTGGCTTCGCTGCGAACTGAAAGCCACTCCGGCTCACCGCACGGGCTGCTCGATGCGCTCAAGCGGCTATTTGACCTCAAAGAATAGTTCTCACTTGGCAGGCTTCGCAAGGCAGTGTGAGAGCGCGAGCAGCGAGTAGCTTGTCGCGAGGTTCGGATCGCCTTCCATCCATCTGGGGTTTGCATTGATCCACGAGCCATCAGAGTGCTGCCGAAGAATGATCGCATCGGATAGTTCGCTTCGCCAGTCATGGACCTCCCCGTCGGCTGCGGTGAACGTGTCTTCGGCAAACACATCAAGGGCTTTTGAGGCAGTGTGAAAATAATAGAAGAGACCGGCATCCCCCATTCCAGGATTTTCTGCAAATGTGTAGTGCTTCGAAAGCCAAGAGAGGGCTGCCTTCACACGGGGGTCGTCCTTTGAAAGCCCGGCAAAAATCATGCTCTTGAGTCCTGCGTACGTCATCGAACCATAGCTTCTCAAACCGCCTTCGGGTGTCGTACCAGCCTGACTCTCGCCGCCGGCCGCTGGCGTGTAATAAAATCCGCCGTCTGGGTTTTTAGCTGGAAACGGGAGCGTGTTGTTGGGGCCTTCAAGGTTCTGCGTCCGCGATACAAAAACAAGCGCCCGCTGAATGGCTGGATCCTCGGCATCAGCGCCAACACTCCGAAGAGCTTCGATTAAAAATGCTGTGTTCGAAAGATCGGGCCGATTCTTTTTGCCGTAGCCAGCGCCACCGTAGGAGGGATCGGATAGCTTTGATCCCTCCTTGGCGTCCCACTGCAATCCCTTCACAAAAGCCTCGGCAGCTTTGATCTGTTTGTCGTACACCCCGTCGCGGTTGCAGGCAGCCAACGCCAGCATGGCGATCGATGTTTCGTAGTTGGCAACCGGCGAGTCCACCGGGTAGATGCCGCCATCGGCCTGCTGAAAGGCCAGCAGGTAGGCAATCCCCTTCTTCACCGCTGGTGCGTCGGCGGGTGTGCCGCTTTTCACAAGCGCCGTCACAGTCAACGCCGTCACGGCCGGGCCGGCCTGCGATGAGAAACTGCCATCGGCGGCCTGCCCCTGCTTCATGAGGAACTGCGCAGCTTTGTCGATGGATGCCCGAACAGCGGCTTTATCGGCAGCGCCAGCGGTGGGCATAGCGAACAAAGTTCCACGGCCCACAACGAGAGCCACGATCAGCAAACGGAGCAGCTTCACGGGATGCCTCCTGGGTTTCACACGAAAGAATGACAATGAACCAAACGTCAGTCGGGTTTCTCTCTTCTACGCACTTCCAAGAGCACGCTCTCGTTGTCGCTGCTACGGATCGGCCAAGCCGCAATGCGGCGGATCGTCACCTGCTTCACAAATCCCTGGTGCCTAGCTTCGCCCTTCTCTTCCTCCCAGCGAGGCCCCTTCACGATCAACATCCGTCCGTAACGGTCGCACAGCGGCTCAAACCAACTGAGCAGTTTCACCAATGGGGCAACAGCCCGCACGACCAGCGTATCAAACCGGCCCTTGGTTGCGCCCGACTTTGAGACGAGCGTTTGGGCCGCGCCATCGTGCACCCGAATCGCGAGGCCGACTTCCGACAGAATTTCACGTACGGCTCGAACTCGCTTGCCCACGCTGTCGGAAAGATCGACCTTCAGATCGGGACGCACAATCGCCAGAATCACGCCGGGCACACCGCCACCGGTGCCCACGTCCAGAATGCGTTCACCGGGAGCTAGGTGCGAGGCGATCGCCACGGCATCGGCCACATCGCGGGAAACGAATTTTTCGACGTCGGTGTGCCGCGTCAGATTCAGTCGTTCGTTCCAAGACCAGAGGCTCGTGGCATACGCAGCGAGTTTCTTCAACGCTCTTGGCGGAACCTCAAGTCCCAATCGGGCGCACTCCTCCGCAATCGCTCGCGCGAGATCTGGCGTGAACGCTGTGGGTAGGGTTGGCTGGCTCACTTGATAAACAACATCTCGCGGTAGGTTGGCAGCGGCCAGAGATCATCCGGCAGGATCATCTCCATCTGATCGGCTACTTCGCGGAGGCTTGCCATGGCCGGAATCACTCTGTCGTGGAAGTGCTGCACCTCTCCGGCAATGTCGTGGCTGCCGCTGTGGCCTGCCGCCTTCTCCAACTCCTCAATCCGCTTTTCGAGCGTGCCCACGAGGCTTGTCAGTTTGTCGAGCGTGCCCATGTGAACGGTCTGCCCAAGGTTCTTGAGCTTCGACGCCGTGTCGACCAATTCGCCTTGGTAGCGATAGCCGGCAGGCAGGATCATCGTCTTGGCAATCTGCAGAGCCGATTGAGCCTCTGTGTTGACGTCTTTGCAATAACGCTCCATGTAAATCTCGTAGCGGCTGCGAAGCTCTCGCTCAGAGAGCACTCCATATTTTTCAAACAGGGCAATGTTCTTCGGCGATGCCAGCACTGCAAGCGCTTCGGGAGTGGCTTTCAAGTTGGGCAGTCCACGCTTCTTGGCCTCCACTTGCCATTCTGGCGAGTAGCCATTGCCGTTGAAAATTACTGCCTTGTGCTTGGAAATAATCTGTTGCAGCAGAGCCTCGAGGGCTGCGTTGAGCTTGGACGTATCGCCACCGGTGGCCTTTTCTAATTCCGTGGCTATGAAATCTAGGCTCTCTGCCACAATCGTGTTGAGGGCTACCAATGGGCCGGCAATCGACTGGCTAGAGCCCACCGCGCGAAACTCAAACTTATTGCCCGTGAACGCAAACGGGCTGGTGCGGTTGCGGTCCCCAGCGTGCTTGGGCAACGACGGAAGGGTGTCGACCCCAACGGTGAGCGTGCCGCTCGACTTGCTGCTCGTGGCCTTTCCTTTCTCAATCTGCTCGAACACATCCGCGAGTTGCTCGCCCAAGAAAATTGAAATAATTGCCGGAGGAGCTTCGTTGGCGCCCAAGCGATGGTCGTTACCGCTGGCGGCAACAACAGCCCGCAGCACATCTGCATGCAGGTGAACAGCTCGGATCACCGCCGCACAAAATGTCAGGAACTGCGCATTGGCATGCGGGCTCTCCCCTGGCTCGAGCAAATTACCCAGCCGGCATCCGATCGACCAGTTGACGTGTTTGCCAGAGCCGTTGATGCCGGCAAATGGCTTTTCGTGGAGCAGGCATGCCATCCCATATTTTTGAGCAACCCGCGTCAGCGTCTGCATAATTGTCTGCTGGTGGTCGGTGGCAATATTGGCATTTTCATAGAGTGGGGCAATCTCGTACTGCCCTGGAGCCACCTCATTGTGTCGCGTTTTCACAGGCACGCCGAGTTTGTAGAGCTCCCGTTCGCCATCCAACATGCAAGCCAAAACACGCTCTGGGATTGCCCCGAAATACTGATCTTCAAACTCCTGCCCCTTTGGGGGCTTGGCGCCAAACAACGTGCGACCTGTCATCACCAGATCGGGCCGGGCAAAGTAGAAGTTGCGGTCGATCAGGAAATATTCCTGCTCGGGGCCGGCCGAAGCCGTCACCTGACCGATGTCCTTGTGGCCAAACAGGGCCAGCACGCGGTGAGCCTGCTTGTCGATCGCCTGCATCGAACGCAAAAGTGGCGTTTTCTTATCGAGAGCCTCTCCGGTCCATGAGCAAAACGCGGTCGGGATGCAGAGCGTTGTGCCATTGGGATTATCGAGGACATAGGCGGGGCTGGTCGGATCCCACGCGGTGTAACCTCGAGCCTCAAACGTGGCGCGCAGGCCGCCGGATGGAAAGCTCGATGCATCGGGCTCGCCCTGAATCAGTTCCTTGCCGGAAAACTCTGCGATGGCATCGCCGTCGCCTGTGGGCGTGAGGAAACTGTCGTGCTTCTCTGCGGTGAGCCCCGTGAGAGGATAGAAAACGTGTGCGTAGTGCGTGGCACCCTTCTCAATGGCCCAGTCCTTCATCGCCATCGCCACGGCGTCTGCAATGCTGGAGTCGATCTGCTTGCCTTGCTTGATCGTTGCCTGCAATGCCTTGTAGACGCTCTTGGGCAAACGGTCTTTCATGACGGAGTCGCCGAAAACATTGGCGCCAAAAATCTCGCTCGTGGGAGTCTCGCGGAAGTTCCAAGCCTGTCCGTTCGACTTGTAGTTGTTAATCGCCGCAATCGCACTGGCACGGGCACTTGTCATGGAAAGTTCTTTCTTCTTTGGGGCGCATGGCAACGCCGATGTAAAAAACCAGCCGGAAAAAGGAAACCGCCGGAAAAGAAAACAGCCGGGGGCCGTACGATTGCAGAACGAAGGCAACTGTCTTTCGACCAACAGGTCCGGAGACCACTCGCCCAGGTTCTGCACACCGCAGCCAGAAGAAGATTTTCTGCGGCGCACGCAAGCCTTCCGAAATCACTCGCAATGGGCAATTTACAGGCGAGCCAAGGCGAGTTCAAGTCGCCCTGCAGCGACCGGCCGTACAGACGGGAGTTAGCGGGCAACCGTCGTGCGTTGAGCGGGCTTTGAGGCGGGCCGGACCGCCGATCGCCGGGCAACTTCGACAGCCGTATCCAGCACAGCATCGCTAGCATTTGCGTCAGGAATCGCCGTGGCCGAATCCCCGACTGGCTTGGCGACCGACTGCACTGCCAGATCGGGCTCAACTCCCACCCGGCTGTAGGGGTGGCCGTTGGGGGAATAAAATTTAGCCGTGGTGAGTCGCATGCCGACTCCTGCCACTTCCAGCGGAAAGATGCCTTGAATCGATCCTTTGCCGTAGCTTCTGGCACCCACGATCGTGCCACGGGCATGGTCCCGGATAGCCCCTGCAAAGATCTCGCTGGAACTGGCGGAATCGCCGTCGATCAAGACCACCAGCGGCATTCTCCATGTACCGGGACGGCTGGCCGAGTAGTTGAAATCTTCCTCGGGACTCCGACCGCGAGTGGCCACAACCAGACCTCGCTCCAGGAAAAGGTCGGCCACATCCACAGCCGACGAGAGCAGGCCACCGGGATTTCCACGGAGGTCAATCACCAGCGAACGCATGCCCGATGCATCCAGACGCCGCAGCGCGGCCTCCAGATCGGCGGCAGTGGTTTTCTGGAAAGACGTAATCTTGAGGGCAGCCACGCCGGCTACCTGATCCAAGATTCGCACATCCTCAATGCTTGGCACCTCCACATGCTCACGCCGCACGGTCACGGCCCGAGCTGGCGATGGCGCCCGTAGAATCGCCAGCGTCACAAGAGAGCCTTCGGGACCCTGCAGCAGTTGGGCTGCCTCATCCACATTCAGGCCACCGATCGACCGACCGCCAACGCCCACTAAATGGTCGTTGGCCCGAATGCCAGCCCGCTGGGCGGGGCTGCCGGGAATCACGTGCACCACGAGCAAGCCATCGGCAGCGCTCTTGAGTTCGAAGCCAAGGCCCACAAAGTTGCCTTCAATCTGCGCGTACAGATCGTCGAGCTGGCCGTTGGTCAAAAATGCAGAGTATTCGTCGAGGCCACCCATCGCAGCGGCCGTCATCTCCATGAGCGAAACAGCCGGAGGCACACCGAGCGAAGTGTGGGCAATGCGGGCGACCCACGCGGCAAGCGTTTCGGCATCGTTCTGCGAACTGACCGAACGTCCGGCAGTGAGCTGCGAGATCTGTTGGCGGTAGAGCGTGCGGCGTTCGGGCGTGGCCTGCCCGGCATAGAGCGAGACAAATGCGGTGTCTTCGACAGCAACATCCATCGCCCGAATGCCTCGCGAGACGAGCCTTGCGAAATTGGGCGATTCAACGTGGTGCGAACCGATGCGAGCGAGCACCTCGGCATAAACGCGACGGGCATCGGATTCAGTGAGCTTAGCCAACTGGGCGCGAAACGCATTTTCAGAGTAGCGTCGAGCGATGTCGCAGTGGATCTTGGCAAGGTCGTAGCACTCCGTCAGCTCTTTATCCAGCGTGCCTTTGCGAGCTGCCGTCTCGCAGATGCTCACAACATCGGCCCAGCGATGCTCCTGTTTGAGCACGTGAGCCCGCACCACCAGATCGTTTGGCGGCTGCACGGTAGCAACCTGCGGCACAGCCGGTGGCACAACTGACACTGGCTGGATGGCCGAAGCACCGACGGAAACAGGATCAGATGGGATGGGCAACCATGTCTGATCGGCCTGACCGGCCTGGCGTGTCTGGCCTGCGTGGTCTAACTGGGTTTGGCCGGTTTCGGCCGCCTGCAAGCCGACTGCGAGCAGCAGCACGGCCGGCGAACACAACGCCCACAAAGTCAAGCCCAACAGGGGGCGGCGAGCAAACTTCGTTGAGCTGAAAACGACGTTCACGTAGGCAATCCGTTCGCGGGTGGCCGCATCCTGAAGCGGCAGGCAGCGGTCTCTCCGTTGACCACTCGCGATTATGGATCACAGAAAGGGGCTGGTCAAAAAAATCGCATCGTTGGAAACACGGAATTTTGGTTCCGTCCGACGAATCATGTTTTTGCGATCTTTCAACCTCTTTTTCACAGTGTGGACGACACATTGGTAAGATGCATTTCGCTGCGACTGCCTTCATAGGTGCAACAACCAACATCACACGGCCGTGCAGTGTGAAAGCCATAC
>CAIRDU010000131.1 GCA_903877395.1 uncultured Planctomycetaceae bacterium | reverse complement strand
TTACAGACCTTCTCAAGGAGGTGCCGTCGGCTGTACGAATGGCAAGACATGCCGGGCCTTCGAGAGGATCGCAGGCAGATCGGGCCGATCTGGGGAGTGGCACCGCCTTGTCGGAGGGAATGGCGTTGCTGGCGGTAGAATGAGCGGGGAGATTGGCCGCCGCCTCAGCGTTGCCGGAGCAGGCACTGGCGATGTGCAGGTTTCGATTGCATGGAACAACTTTAACGATATCGATTTGCAAGTGATGGTGGAGGCGACACCCCCACAGGCAGGCGTGTCGATCATCAACTTTATGAATCGCCGCGGATCATGCGGCGGCTGGCTGGACGTTGATCAAAACATCCGGCCCACGACTCAGCAGGCAGTCGAAAATATCTTTTGGGCCAGCGGAATCGCTCCATACGCCCGATACACAGTGGCTGTCCATCACTACCACCATTGGGGCGGCCCCGACCCAACTGAAGTGGCTGTGGTTATTCTCGTCGACGGCAAGCAAATGCATTTCACCACGAGCGTTTCCGCGGGGGCTCCACCAAAGGTGGTCACGAGCTTCGTTCGGGCACGCAACATTGCGGCCCGAAAGGAGTTGTTGCTCGTGGCGTGAACGAGTGATTTATTTCCTCGTGTGTGTGACGGCAATGACAAGCAATACTGCTAGCGTGGGAATGACTGCGACGCTCCGTAGTACTCTCGCGGATGGATGGTTCTTGTGTCAGCCAGTGCCGCCCAGAAGTCTTCTCTTGAATGTCATTGACGTCTTTTAAATGTGCATAAAAAAGAAGTAGGAATCCGTTTGTATTGCTGATGAACGACTGGGGGCCGAGAAAGGCATTCGACTGACGCAAGACATGCTTCGACTGGCCGAGCAGCCCCAGTTTGACAGTTGAGCTATCGAAATCGAGTCTCGATGGTTATCGGATGGGGAAACGCTGATGCAGCTGACCGGCAATACGGAACTCGACCAAAGGCAGTGTCTGCAGAACCCGAACCGCCAAAGCTTTGGGTCCCCTTCCCCGATTTGCCACGACTAAGGCCGAAAATACGATGGCTCGTGCTGCCGCAATCTTCGAGTATAATCCGCCAAAGTATTGACGGATTTTGAGAGCCAAATGTAACCCTGTCGTAACCCAGATCGAATATTTGGCTCAGAAAAATGCGTTTTGACGGCGTTTGGAGGGTAGGCGAATGGTTAGCGGCCACACTGGAAATGTGGTGCCCCGTAAGGGGTTGCGGGTTCGAGCCCCGTGCCCTCCGCTGCAACATGTCCTAGGAAAAATGATCAGACGATGGCGGTTCTGCTTGACATTAAAAATGCCTCGAAACGCTACGGCGATCAGGTGCTTCTCGAGAGTGCGTCGGCCACGATTACCGACGACGGTAAGGTCGGGTTTGTTGGCCGTAACGGCGCCGGAAAAAGCACGCTTCTGCGCGTAATTCTTGGCGAAGAGGAGCTCGACAGCGGTGAGGTCATTCGGCACCCGCGGCTGAATCTAGGCTATCTTCGGCAGCATGACCCATTTTTGCCAGGCGAAACGGCTCTTGCATTTCTGATGCGAGACAGCGGCCAGTCAGACTGGAAGTGCGGCGAGGTGGCCGGGCAGTTTGAACTCAAAACCCGCCACCTCGAAGGCCCCGTTACCACGCTTTCCGGAGGCTGGCAAACCCGAGTGAAGCTGGCGGCACTCCTCCTTCACGAGCCCAATTTGTTGCTTCTGGATGAGCCGACGAATTTTCTTGATCTGCGCACCCAGATCCTGCTGGAGCATTTTCTACGGGGATACAAGGAAGCCTGCCTGATCGTGTCGCACGACAGGGCGTTTCTCGCCGCCACGTGCGATCAGACGCTCGATCTTTCTCGCGGCAAGCTCACGGTTTATCCAGGGAAGATCGATGCGTTTTTGGAATTTCAAAAGGAGCAACGGCTCCATGTTGAGCGCACGAACGCCGCCGTGCTGACGAAGCGAAAGCAACTCGAGGATTTTATTGCCCGCAACAGAGCCCGCGCCTCGACGGCATCTCGCGCAAAATCCAAGAGCAAGCAGCTCGAACGGCTGGAGGTTGAGGAAGTCGCTGTAGATAGCCCGACGGCAGCCATTCGCTGCCCGATGGTGTCGCCTCGCAAGGGGCCGGCTGTGCGGTGCCGCAGCCTCTCGATTGGCTATGGCGAGAATGCCGTGGCATCCGGAATTGACGTGGAGATCGTGCACGGATCGCGGGCCGCAATTGTGGGTGACAATGGCCAAGGCAAGACCACGTTTCTGCGCACGCTGGTTGATTCACTCCAGCCTCTCACCGGCGAAGTGAAATGGGGCTACGGGTGCGAAATTGGCATCTATGCCCAGCACGTCTATACAAGCCTGCCGGCCGAGCAGACTGTGCTCGACTATCTGGAACGAGCCGCAATGATCGGCACCAAGTCGCAGCAAATTCTCGATCTCGCAGGCGCGATGCTCTTTCGGGGCAGCGCTGTGAATAAGAAAGTTTCCGTGCTCTCCGGGGGCGAGCGTGCCAGGCTTTGCATGGCGGGCTTGCTCTTAGGTCCGTTCAATGTGCTCGTGCTCGATGAACCGGGCAACCATTTAGACGTTGAGACAGTCGACACGTTGGCCGAGGCACTTCTGGACTACCGGGGCACGTTGATTTTCACGAGCCACGACCGCTCGTTTATGAAGACAGTCGCCACGAATGTTGTGGAAGTAAAAGACGGCAGAGTGCTCAACTATCTGGGCGACTATGCGGCCTATCTGGCTTCGGTGACTCGCGAGATTGACGACGCGGAGGCCGTCGATGCTGGCGTCCAAGGCCAGCGGATCCAACCCGTCG
>CAIRDU010000130.1 GCA_903877395.1 uncultured Planctomycetaceae bacterium | reverse complement strand
GGGCCTCGTATTGGGCACCGTTTTCGATCCAAGCGCGAAGGGTGCGTTTTTCGGCCTCAGACAACCGCTTCGCTGACTTGGTCGGTGGCATGACCTCCTCCGGATCCGATGAGGTCACGCGTCGCCACAACTCGCTCTGAGCGGGTTTTCCCGGCGCGACACCTTGGATACCGTCACGAAAGGCTATGGCGCCTTCGAAAGTGTCCAGCCGACGTTGGGCTTTGCGCTGCTGGACATCGGGCCCATGGCACGGAAAACAGTGGTTCGAAAGGATGGGGCGCACGTCCCTGTTGAAGCTCAGGGGACTCGCGGTCGAAGCCAAAACCGGGAGGTAGAATAGAGTCTCCACTGCCATCAGGGCGGCAGCAGTGCCGGCCAGCAGGGATAGCCAGCGGGGTTTCATGCCAACAGGCTAGGGAGGGGTGTTCCTCAAGACAATCTTCCGAATGGGAGTTCGGACGGAACAAATCGCAGAGGGTGTGCGTTCGCATCGACTAGCCCACGACGTCCCCCTGTAGGCCGGGTCCCCCGACCCGGCGTCCCCGCGACATCCCAAAACGAAAATCGTTCCCTGACCCTGCCCCCGGACCCCGTTTCCTACAGACGCCCGGTGAGGGCACCGTGCCTACAGCGCATCGCCGGCGATTTGCTGGTGACATCCGCTCGGTGTTCTCTCTGACTTTGGCTCATGCGAGTCCAGCCGATGTCCGGAATGCGCAGGGCGCCTCAGAGCCTCGCCTGGGGACGCGTGGCTGTCCTGCTCGCGGCGTGCGGGCTGATGCTCGGGGCCTGGGCTCAACCCATGATCCCTGGCTTGGCTACGGGAACGCTCGACCCGGAACTACGCGGGCAGGTGCTTATCGAAGAATTGAACTGCGTGGCCTGTCATGCGGGCGAGGGTTCGCTGAAGGCACGATCGAAGCAGGCTCCGCGACTTTCAGAGGTGGGCTCGCGGGTGAATCCCGCCTATTTGGAGCGTTACATCGCCGATCCCCACGGCACGCGGAGCGGGACCACCATGCCGGACGTGTTGTCGTCGCTGGGAGCGGAGGAACGTCGCCAAACCGCCCGGGCCATCACCCATTTTCTGCTCTCGCTCCGGAAGAACGAGTTTTCGCTGCAGCCTCCGGATGCGGTGGCGGCCGGTCATGGTCAACGGTTGTTCGTGTCGCGGGGATGTGCGGCCTGTCACCAGCCGCCGGAGAGCAATGGAGTGGGGCCCTTGGCGGGGAGTTCGGTGCCGCTTTTGGCGTTGGAGTCGAAGTACAGTTTCCGAAGTTTGTCAGGATTTTTGCGCCAGCCGCACTTGAGCCGTCCTTCGGGCCGGATGCCGGACTTGCGTTTGAGTCCTCAGGATTCGGAGCGTATCGCGCACTATTTGCTGCAACGCACGCGGGTGCCCGGAGCCTTGGCTTACACGCTGTATCGGGGCCAGGTCTGGGAGGGGTTGAATAGCGAGGAAGTTCGGGCCGAACGGGCTGGGCAAGTTCGCGACTTTTCCCTCAAGAGCCTCGGCGAGGTCGGGCACCATACAGCCATTCGCTACGAGGGTTGGATGAAGGTCGCCGCGCGAGGCAAATACCGGTTCTTCCTGACGATGAACGGCGGTTCCCTGACGATCGATGGTCATTCGCTCGTCGTTCAGGAACCCAGCGATGGTCGCGGGGTGAAGGAGTGGGATGTAGAGCTGGAATTGGAATCGGGATGGCGATCCATCCAGCTCACGTATTTCCACACCGGGCATAGCCCGAAGTTTTCCTTTGAGATGGAGGGGCCCGGTTTCCCGCGCAGTCCCTTGCCGGAATCCATCTTGTCCGTGTCCCGCGAGCCCATTGCGGCCTTTGAACCCGTCTCGGTGGACCCGGCTTTGGCGGCCCAAGGTCGGCAGGAGTTCGCCACGCGCGGGTGCGCCCAGTGTCACGATGATCTTGAGGTTCGCTCCGCACCGGGACCGGCGTGGGCCAGTTTGCGGGCGGGGCAGGGGTGCCTGAGCGAGGCGATCGGCCGGTGGCCGCGGTACGACTTGAACCGTGATCAGCGCGCCCACATCACCCAGGCATTGGCGCGGGCCCAAGCACCCGTGTGGACCGACTCCCAGCGAATCCAGAAGACGCTCGTCACCTTCAATTGCATTGCCTGCCATGAACGTTCGGGTGTCGGTGGCGTTGCGGCGGAGCGGGCCGGATTGTTCACGGGGACCGAACCGGGTTTGGGAGATGCGGGCCGTCTGCCGCCAACCTTGAATCATGTGGGGGCCAAGCTCACGCCGGAGGGC
>CAIRDU010000129.1 GCA_903877395.1 uncultured Planctomycetaceae bacterium | reverse complement strand
GGTGTAGAATCGGCCGAGCCTGCGGACAGGCATCCCCAAACGTGTGCAGGTGCGCAAAAACATCGTGCCGCATCTTCTTCTCGTATTCAGCCGCTTTGACAAAGTCGATCGGCTCAAGATGGGCCCGCAACTCAGCCAACTGAACAGGCGTGATCGGAAGCCCAAGCTCCGCTTCAGCTTCAGCCAGCACCAGCCATGTTTGCCGCCAGAGCTTGTACCGATGGTTGTCACTCCAAAGCCGCGTCATCTCAGCGGATGCATAGCGAGTGGCGAGTGGGTTTTCCCAGACGTTTCGAGGGTCTGTCTGCAGTTCCGAATTCACGCATGGCCTCCTGATACTCTCGCAATTGACGCGCCGTCGGCCGACACAACGCCAGCCGACTGCTTCGACATCTTGCAGAACAGCCGCTCTAAGGCCAGACGTCCTCGCAGACCACGGGAGGCATCGCCCTTCAGCGAGCGATCCAGTTCTGAAAGCCAGATCGGCAACTGCCTTGCCCGACGGGCCCCCAGTTGCCCAAGGGCCTCGCGGGCCTGCGCCAATGCCTTGGGCCATGCGCCTACACCCGCCTCGCGAAGCGCCGCCTCAACGCTTGCTGGTCTGCCGTCGCCAGTCGGCAGGGCAAGCAGCCTCGCCGCTACGGCCAGCCGCCGCAGCACCGAGGCCATCTGCGCGCTGACACCAATCGGATCTTCACCCGCCCCAAGTAATGCCGACAGGTGCGATACCGCTGAACGCGCATCGCCAACCGTGGCCAAATCGATCATGCCCCAAGCCGTGCGCTCCTGCTGACTCCAGGCCAAGCCATCCAATGCTTCTGGAGAAATCGCCTGGCCTCGTGATGCCGCAGGGATTGCGGCTGCCAGCCGAGCCAGCGACTGATCAATCTGGCCAAGGTTGCCGGCCAATCGATCGACGAGTCGCTCAGCCGTGGCAGCCGCGAGCGTGCAGTCGTGTTTTGTGTGCGCCCACTGTCGCACCCAGCTACACAAATCGTAGCGGGGCGGAATCGTAGCGTCGATCGCCAGACCGTGCTTCGCCACAGCCTTGGCAAGTCGCGTATTGGAGGGAAACGTTTTCACCTCCAGGATCACCAAGCCACGCCGCCCACGAGGAGAATTCGCGAGCAACTCCAGTTTCTCTCGGGCACTGGACACGAATGCATCGGCACTTCTCACGATGGCCGCGCGAGTAGCCCCGGCGAAGAGAGGCACCGTGGCAGCCTCGTCAAAAACATCGCGGGGATCAGGTTCATCGCTACCGGAGAACTCTCGCCACGCCCAGGATCGGTCGACCTCGTCGGGACACAGCCGCTCCCGGAGGAGAGCGAGCATATGAAATGTCAGAAATGGTTCGTCTCCAACCAGCGCAACGAGCGACGGTGTGCCGAGAGACCACGCGTCTGATTTTTTGAGGATTTCAAGGGCAGTCTTCGGATCGGCCACGTTCGGAAATACTCCTCGTACTCTGTCGTCGCGAAACATGATCGACTGTCAAACACCGAATCTGTTTCGGAGGCGCATGCGAAAATACGACAGGGATTCTATCACGCGAGCCATATGCCGTTTCGCCCAGTGGAGAGCCTGTCGGAAAGCCGGGAGGGGCGAGGTCGATGCGATTTGGCGTATCCATGGCGCGCGGCCGAGGGATTATCCATCACGCCGGACTTGACCTGCCCTCATGAATGGCGCCAGGTCTTCAGTTAGGGTTTTGCCCTCCGGCAGACTAGCCCCATGCGTTTGCTGAAGCGTAGCCGAAGCGAACGCACGGGGCTGCCACACCTCCAGCGCCGGAAGCGGTATCCCAAGGCACTGTGCGGCCGAATCGTATTGTACTCATGCCGCCACTGCATGAATAGCACCTTGGCCTCCAAGAGAGTGCCAAAGGTTTCCTTATTCAACAGCTCGTCTCGAAGCTTGCCATTCAAGCTCTCGATGTAGCCATTCTCCCAATGGTGAGCCAGGCTCGATAAACAAGGTCTTCACGCCAACGCGCCCCAGCCCCCCCTCACACACTTGACAGTGAACTCGGGTCCGTTGTCACTGCGGATATGATCTGGCACGCTCTTGTGGACGAGCAGGTCACTCAGTCGCTCGAGCACATCTTCGCTCGTGAGCTTCTTGGCGACGTCAATCGCCAGGCATTCCCGTACGCTTTTGCCGGCACACAATGTGCCCCCCAAAGCCGGTTCTCCAAGCCGTTACTACGCTTCGCGTTGGCTGAATGCGCGTGAGCGGAACAGGGGAACCCGAAGAATCACTCCGGGGTCGCCAGCGGCGGCAGGCTGCGAACCCCACCGAGTTTTCCGATGACCCGCGACGTGGAAAGAGAGACCTTTTCACCACTCGTGGCACTCCCCACATTACCAGCCGCGTCGGTGGCTTCAACTCGCACAAACACTCTCGCCGGCACGCTGCGGGCTGGTTGCCATCGATACTCTCCCTGCGTTTCAACTGATTCGGCGATCGTCGCCCACGGGCCGTCCATATTGGGCGAGTAGAGCAAGCGGCCGCTGCGGGGCACGAGCAATTGGTCGTGCGATGTGTATCGCAGCAAAATGCCGCCCGGTTCGCCCGTCTTGGTGCGAGTCACTTCGATCAACTCGACTTGCGGGGGTTCGTCATCAATACCCACCCAGCTATCGGGCATGTCGCCGGACCGTGGCCCGCCTTCGGGATCTGCAATGTTGGGCACAACTTCCAATCGGAATCCGTAGAGGCCCCCTGCTGGCAGCGAGATATTGATCGGGCTTTTGTCATCGTCGTCGATAGCACTGCACTGCCAGGTAACGCCGCCATCGCGAGTGCTCCAAAGCTCCACGCGGATTGGATCTGTATCTGGGCGATCCGATTGAAATTCATAGTCCCAGGCGAAACGTCGCGACCGTATTAATTGCAGTGACTTGCCGCGGTATTCCAGCGACTGACGCCCCGAACGAGCACCGATTCCCGAGGCGAAAGCAGGGGGCGTGGCGGTTCCTGCTTCGGGATTTTGAGTGGCAACTCCAGTGGGCAATTGGAGACCATTGGCCGGGAGGGATTCTGGCCGCTGGGCGTCTTGAGCGGCAATCTGCGGCCCAAGGCCCGACAAGTCGCCCGAGCCAACTCGTTTGACAAGCACGCTCTGCGGCGCGATCGTGCTACTGCCGCCCAATGCCTCAGGCGGCCACGCGGTGGCCGTCTCCGCCGTCCAGTGACTTGGCATAACGCCGGCGGCAGGGGTCTGACGGGCGAGCGAACCAGAAGCCGGGGCAGATGCCAGCATGCTAGGGCCTTGGCTGTGCATCGGTATTTCTTGTGTTGGAAGCGGCATCGCGCCTAACTCCTTCGAAAGGGCCGCCTGATCAATTCCTGGATCGGTGGGCTCCAGCGAAAAATCCCGCGTGGTCTTGTTGCCGGCGGAATCGGAGATGGCAATACGGACGATCATTGTCTCGACTTTTTCGCCTGCCCACCAGATCTCTTCGCCCACCATGTGCGCTGGCGATTCACGCGCTAAAATGCCTACTGCCGCAATCTTCTTCCAGCCTGCGTCATCTTTGCCACGGTATTCAAACGTCAGTGAATCCAGTCGCACCGAATCGTCAATCGCTGCGTAGCGGCAGACGATCTCCCCATCCGCGCCCTTCCAGACGCGAGCGGCAACTTGCGGACCAGCAGCATCCACCAACACACGCATGTCCGGCCCCTCGCCCCCGCGAGTTCGACCCTTGGCATCCACCGACCGCAAACGAAACCAGTATTCGCCGTCGGCGGTGGCGCGGTAGGTAAAGGAGCCAGCAGAGGGCGACGCTTCGCTGGCCTGCTCCCAGGTGCCGCCCTGATCCTTCGACACGCTCAGCGTCACTCGCTGAGGCGCGGAGTCGGGGGACGGTTTGGCAGGCAAGCGGAAAGGAATCGAAAAAACAAGATGCTTGGTACGGATTAATTCCGGGAGACGTGCCACTGCTGGTTCGCTATCGGCGGCGAGTACGGAGCGACTCGACGCTGCGAACCCAAGACAGGCAACACAGGCCAGACAGACCGCAGCCACAACAAGCCCCGAGAAACCCAAGCCGGATCGGCAGGTCTTACGAAAATGACGGGGTTGGGTGCGCATACAAACCATAGCCTCATAGATCGACCGTTGAATGTGGAACATTGCGTCTTTTCGGCACATTCAGAAAAGTCCCTCATCAGGATGGATTTCGACCACTTTTTCAGAGAAACTGCGAGCTTTCGGGGGTTTGGGGCGACTTTGCAAAACTGGGGGTTTCTTTCTAGACCCAGCAGGCCATTCACTGCCATACTGCAAAAGTTGTTGTTGCAGAAGGCTTGAAAAGAGTTTCCGACCGTTGTCATACGAGGTCGGCTTCACGTGCAATCGTTTTTTATCAGTGCCCTGTTGCTCGGCCTCTTTATTGGGGCAGGCATCGGTGCGATTGTCATAATTAGATCGTGGTATTTTGGCCGAACCTTGTGGGGCCGCCCGGGTTCGGATCGTGGCGATTGGGAAAGCTCGCTGGCTACCTATAAAAATCTGCGAGACAAGGGTGTCCTCAGCGAGGAAGAATACCGAAAAATAAGAACGCTTGTGAATCCGCATCTGCAGTCAGGCACAAGGCCCGCGGCCAACGCGGACCAGATCGCACCTGTCTGAGATCACACTATTTTTTGAACCACGCTTTTTTGCAAATCACAGGGCCGCTCCCTCACTGCTCGTAAAACCTCAAGAGGAACTGAAGACATGCCATCTGGGAAAGACGTTACCAATCTCGGGCGCCGCGGCGCTGGCGGCACCACCAAGAAAAATGCCTTCTGTTCATTCTGTCGAAAGAGCTACCGAGATGTGGGGCCGCTTGTGGAAGGCCCTGGCGACGTCTATATCTGCGGCGAGTGCATCGAGTTATGCCAGTCGATTCTCGACCAAGAGAAGCGTCGTCGCGGCACCAGCAAAGAACTCTTTACATCGATCCCGACACCACGTGAGTTGGTAGCGCATCTGGACGAATACGTGATCGGTCAGGAACATGCCAAACGCGTGCTGGCCGTTGCGGTGCACAGCCACTACAAGCGACTCACCCTTGGCAGCGATATCTCGGATGTCGAAGTGGAGAAATCAAATATCCTGCTGCTCGGGCCAACGGGTTGCGGAAAGACGCTGCTGGCCCGGACGTTGGCTCGGATTCTCAACGTGCCATTTGCCATCGGCGACGC
>CAIRDU010000128.1 GCA_903877395.1 uncultured Planctomycetaceae bacterium | reverse complement strand
GAAGGCCCGTGCCCAGGCTGCCGGCGGCACATCGACTGCAGAGAACCCTGAGTTGGCGTATCTCCGTAGCCACCACGCCAAACTCAGTACCAACATCGCGACGGTCCAGCGGCGTATGGCCCTTGAGGAGGACGATAGTCGCTACCAAGCGATCGCCGAGACATTCGATAGCTTGAAAGCCGAGGAGAAAGACGCGGCCCGCCAGATCGCCGAGTTGGCCGCTTCGAAGCCAGCGACGCTGGTCGATGTCTCTCCGGAGGCACAGGTCAAAGCCATCATGGCAACGGTCGACGAAATAAACACACTGGCTACCCACGAGGAAGGCCGCACAAAGATCCGGGCACTCGCCCTACGGTTAGGAATTTTTATCGGTCTTGATTTCGAGGCTGGTAAGTTCGGCAAGCGGGACGTCCGCCGGCTCCGTTGCGGCGTGATTGCCTTTGGGAGGGAAAACTTGCCTGTGCCGATCCACGGCCGCAACCGGGCTGACCTGCCGGTTTTAGAAACTGCCAGTCTCGGCAGCACTCCCAACGCTCACAACAACACTCACTCAGCCCCGGCATGTTGCCGGGGTCCGGCGGCTGAACGCGGTTCCTTCGGAGGCGATGGAACCGCGAACAACCGACCGGATGAGCCCAACTCCGGGTTGGAGCAGACTCATACGGTAAGTAATGTCGGGGCGACCCCCAACTAGCCACCTATAACCGGGGCCCCTTCGACATTGCGACCCTGGCAATTTTCCCCGCATACATCGAATTCGATGGCGAGGAAGTGCTGCGGCTCGTGCTGCCGGAAGCCGCTGGGAGGACGATCAAATGACGGCCCACATGGCTCGTCCCACGATCCCCTCCCGGTCCGTGTCTCTGGCGGCTGGCGAACCCTTTGTTCGCCCCGCAGGATTCACTCCCCATGGACATTACTTCCCACGCCGGCGGAGCCGGTCATTTTTCGTTTGATGATTCTCACAACCCGAACAATTTCTCTCCCCGAAAATGCAACGGCCGTCCTCGAACCGACGATTTCGGCCTGCCAAAACGAGAAGTTCTGCTGGGTTTTGCTCGAACCTATCTGGAAAATCAGACGCAGCTCTGGCCAACGCTCACCGGCACAGCCGCCGTTCCCGCCGCGACCGATGCGGTTCTTGCGGCGCTAGCCGACGCGTTTGAAAACCGGTTCAGAAAGCAAACAGTCGACATCTTCCCGACGACGGGACTGTCAAAAGTTTGGCAAACAATCGGGATCGCTTATGTGCGGTTCAGCGATGAAGGCTCCAACCCCCGCTCGCTCAATCAGCAACTCATAAACGTGCTGAATCGTGCCCGCCGCGACGGCGTCTTCATCCCATGGCACTACGTCTGCGCAGATGCCGCCGTGAGCGGCACGCTCTCCTACCGACGGGGTTACGCGATCGCCAAGATGCTCGTAGAGCGGCATGCCGAGACCGGGGCCACCTGGTTTGTGATCGATGACTTGTCACGGATGAGCCGTAACACAATCGACTCACTCAAGCTCGGTGAGCTCGCCTCTGATACGGGCGTTCGTGTTATCGGTGCCAGCGACGGCTTCGACAGCTCCGGCCAGCAGTCCAAACTCATGCTGTCAATGATGAGTTCCATGAACGAGGGTTTCATCGACCAGCTCAAGGCCAAGGTCAAGCGGGGCATGGACGACGCCTTCCGCCGTGGCGAAAATATCCAGCCGCCCGGCATCGGCTACCAAATGGTGCAAGTCAGCAACCCCGATGGCAGCCCGGTGATTACCCACAGGAACACGATCGAGAAGCGGGCCGAGATCGACCCCGAAGCCGCCACGTGGCTTGTGCGGGGCGCCGAGATGATTGCCTACGAAGGCAAGAGCCCGCTCGAAGTTGCCCGCCTCTTCAACGAGAATCAGGTGGGCGGAAAGACAACGTGGAACGACAACTGGCTTCGGAGGGTCTACTCCCGAGAGCGTCTGGTCGGCCGCGAGGTGTTTCGCACAACGAAGCAGATTCGTAACAGACAGACCGGCGGGGTGCGGTACGAAAAGATTCCCGAGAGCCAGTGGCTCACGCGAGAGTCACCCCACCTGCGGATTCTGTCCGATGAGCTCGTCGCGGCGGTGCGCACGAAGCTGAATATGGCGGCCCAGGCATTTGGAAAGTCGAAGAGTATACGGAAGTCGGTCTACCGAACCGAGCTCTATCCGAAAGTACTCGTTCGGCCCATCTGCGGTGGCTGTGACTCACCGATGATCCTTGGCCGCTCGATTGAAAAGTATCAGACATTCTTCTGTAAGAACGCCAGCTATGGCATGAAGGGCTGCAAGAGCCGGGGCTATAAGTCTGCGAGCATCATTGATAATGCCGTGCTCGGTGCAGTGTCGGCCACGCTGTTCGACAATGGCTTCGTTGCCGCCCTGACTGCAGACGTGAATGCACTTCTTGCCACAGCGGCTCAGCGACCGGTGGACTCCACCAAAAAGCTCGAGCTGGAGATCGCCAACCACGTTCGGCAAATTGATCGGCTCACGGCTCGACTTGACAAGGTCGACGATGACGGTGGGCTCGACTCGATCTTTGGGAAGGTGGCGGAGATGGAACGCGGGCTCACGGCCAAGCGGGAGGCACTGGCGGCGCAGCAGCGAAGCAACCGCCGGCCGCCTGTGAAGCGGGTCAAGGAAAAGGATGTGCTGGCAGCGCTCACGCAGTTGCGAGACCTCTTACAATCAGACGTTGGCGTTGCGGCACCGGCGCTCAAGGCGTTGGTGGGCGATGTTGTGATCGAGTCTCGCATCGTGGAGGGCCGGGCAAGGCCTGAAATGTATGCACGGTTCACGATCAACGCGATCCCGGCGCTAGCGTTACTGGCTCGTGGAAAAGCTGCCGGTGGCGTGAAAAGCGATGATCCAACGGCCAGCACTTGGGAGTTCCTAAATGGTGACCGTTGGACAATGCCCAGCACGGGAGGTTTTCGCGGCATCGAGGTCACAGTTCGTCTGTCTAAGCCCCCGAAATCCGAGGTCATGCTGCCGCAGATCATCCAGATGGCCGAGGCGGGGTCGAGCATCTTCCTGATCTCGCAGGCGCTCGGCGTCGGGAGGGGGGTCGTGCGGGACGCCCTCCACCTGCACCAGACCGGCCATCGCCGACCACGCCCGTCGGACCAGCCGTTCGTCCCGAAGTATCAGCAGATCGCGGCCGAAGTCAACCGCCGCCGGCAGGCTGGGGAGAGTTTCGACCGGCTGACCCGGGAAATGAAGATCAGCCGCAGCACTATTGTCCGCGCCTACGAATTCGCAAACCGTGATGAAGCCCCCGCCCGCGAGGGGCAAAAACCAACGCGGCCACCATATCATTAGAGCGAGCAGTCGCGAGCAGCGCGACGAAAGCCCCAAACTTAACGGCCGTAGCTGGACGGGCT
>CAIRDU010000127.1 GCA_903877395.1 uncultured Planctomycetaceae bacterium | reverse complement strand
GGAGAATTATTACTTTGGCGACGACAAGAGCCTGAAAAATGATGTGTGGTCATCGTTGGACGGAAAGGAGTGGAGGCAGGAAACGCCTGCTGCCGGCTGGTCGCCGAGGGCATACCATCAGGCCGTTGTGCTCAATGACACGCTCTACGTTTTTGGCGGCGGCAATTACGTTCCGAAGTATCACGCCCTCAACGATGTGTGGTCGTCGACCGACGGCAAAACGTGGAAGCAAGTGACTGATAAAGCCGGCTGGTCTCCTCGGTTGTGGTTTTCTTCGGTTGTGTATCGCGGCCGCATGTGGGTGCTTGGCGGCTGGTCGAATAACCCATCCAAAAACTGGGGTGATGTCTGGCATTCGACCAACGGCAAGGACTGGACGCAGCTCGTGTCGCAGGTGATCTGGAAGCCTCGCCACGAGCATTCTTCCTACGTCTTTCAAGACAAGATATGGGTTGCCGGTGGGCATGCCGCTCCGCTGAGCAGCGAAGTCTGGTCGCTCGAACTGCCACACCCTCCCGCTGAGCCTCCGGCAAAAGTCCCCAGCGAAACTGACCCTCCTCCGGTTGCTGTCTGGGGGAAGTGCCCAGAAGTAGACGAGCCCGAGAGCGCCTTCTCTTCGCTCGGTCGAACGATGTGGCATTTCGGTCGTAATCCAGTTCAGATCGGTGCTTTTCACGAATGGCTCCGTGTAAAGGGCGTAGAGCCCACGAGCCTGCTCCCTCGTGCGACTGAGCCGCCCGCGGACTTGCGGCACATCCTGATCGAACCCGAGCGGATGCCGACGTGCGGGTGGACGCCATCCGGGGAATGGATTGTCAGTACTCCTGGCCATCGTGGAACGGAGGCCCGATTTCCACTCTCGATCGATCGTACAAATCTCTACCGCTTGTGGGTTCGCTACCAGGGTCATGCCAAGGGCACGGCGGTCACGCACCTCACGCTCTATCGCAAAGGGGGCGAATCAGAAGCCCCGTTGCTCTACGAGGAGTTTCATACGCAGCCCTGCGCTGAAGACGGCCCACGTTGGCACGATTTCCTCGTGGATCTGCCGAAGGGTGAATACACCGTCGTGCTGGGGCACGTCGTTCGCTACTACCATACGCCGCAGCAGGTTCCATTTTTGGAACACAAAGTTGATTGTCTCTATCTCACCGACGCAATCTGGGCGACGGAGCCCACCCAGGAATCGCTGGCCAGCCTGCGGGGGATGTCTCACGAACTGCAGGCCACCGCGAGGCCTGCGACCGAACCTGCCCAGCGTGAGGCGTGGCGGCTGTGGCAAGTGCGGCCGAGTCATTGGGAGGACGCTCGAAACAATGAGCCGCTCTTCCGGCACAGCTACGCGTTTTGGAGGCAGGCCATCGCGGCGATTGCGCAGAAAGACTACACGGCACCGCCGATCGATTCTGTGCGCGGAGGCGTCGCCGATTATCGCGATCCGCGACGGCAGGTCATTTTCGATCCAGTGTGGAACATGGTCGGCAATCCTTTTCGCATCAAGCAGCAGATTGAGGTGCTGCAGGGCGACATCGATACAGGCCCGGCAGCAAAAGATGCCAGCTTTGAATACGTCTACCCGGGGCATTTCCCAGTTGTTGCAGGCCAATGGGTGCGGGAGGGGGGAGGCTTATCCGCCGATCACGGCGCGATGAACGCCTTGGCGTTGGGCCGCTACACAGTTCCCGAACCAGGCACCTGGCACATCTGGGCCCAGTTCAAGAACATCAATTACTTTGAGTATTTTACGATTCACGCCAGCACGGCGATGGGCCAGAAAATCGTCTGGCAGAGAAACCAGCGTCTCTATCCCGGTGGCCGCGCCGCGTGGGCAAAGGTGGGGGCGTTGGACGTACCATCGCTCACTCCTGAACAGATCGAAGCCCACAAGGCACGGGCTGCCAGCGGAATCTATATTGCCAAGGGGGAGCCGCTGTTTGTGAATCCGGTGGGCGAGTGGAAGCGAGAGGGGCTACAGTTTCTCAATGCCGCGCCCAAAGCATTTGTGTTTGCCTCCAATGGCCTGCAGGCGGACGAAGATTTCCGGATTGTTGCTCGGCTCACGCTCACCGACAAGCCGGCAGCAGGGTCGGGGTTCTGCCTGAAAGATCGTCATGGATTGCAGGATAGCTTTATTGACTTCGACGGCACGGTGATCGGTCCATCATTTGAGGCTGGGGCAACGAATCAGATTGCATCACAGATAGAAGCCAACAAGCCGTTCGACTTGGAAATAACTCGCAAGGGAATGGCACTGGCAATTCGGGTCAATGGAGCCGACGCGGGCACCGTGAAGCTCATCGACAAACCGGTGGGTCGGTTCGGATTTCGCTCTGGCTCCAACACCCTTTGTATCGAATCATTTTCTGCCACTGGCAAGCTCGATGACGGGCTCGAAATGCGGAAGCAGATCAGCCTTGCGCTGGTCATCGACAACTATTACAACCCTCGCACCTACCGAGGCGTGTACAGGCTTTTTGTGACCAACGATGGGGACTACAAACCGGAAGGCAATCTGCTTCCGAAGCCGAGCTTGGCCCGGTACGAATCGCAACTCGAGGCCTGCGGCGCCACGTCGGACGCCGGGTATGTCTTGAACGTGATGCCTGGGGTGGGCTCCATCAGCCAAACGTGGATGCCAGGCCCAGAGCCGGCTCAGCCCTCGCTAGAGGTCGGGATGGCGCGAGACACAACGCGCTCGGCGAGCCTTTTATTTCGGAACGTTCGCAACCAACCGCTGGTTGTGCACATCGCCCCACAACCGCTTGCCGGGAAATCGGGGTCGTACCCGGAATCCATTCGCTGGCGTGTGGTTGGGTTTGCCCCGTACGGTGATGGCCGTGAAGAATGGACCCCATTTTTTCTCCTGCGACGGCCGTTCTTGATCGTGCCACCTCGAAGCACCGCTCAGGCGTGGCTCACGTTTGATTCCACGGGCATGCCAGCCGGTGATTACTCGGCCCCCATTCGGATCACTGCCACCGATGGATCGGGTCAGAAAATATTTCCTCCGCGCACAGTCGCCGCGAGAGTCAGCGTGGCCAATACATCAGTTGCCCCACGCCAGCCGATTCTCATGCACGGGTGGGTGAATCCGCCGCCAGGCGAGGAATACCTTGTCGACTGGTTCAAGCGATTCAACGTGTGGCAAGGCCCGTTCTTTTCCAAAGCCGACATGGTGAAGTACGGCCTCCAGCAGCAGATATGGTGCCAGCGGCATGCTGATGGAAAGCAGGTTCGCGATACGGTGGCCCAAGCCCGTGCAAAGGGGCTTGGCACGAACGATTGGATGATGTCGGTGATGGATGAGCCCACCGGAAAAACAGTCGCCGAGTTGCAAGACTATCTCGCGATCGGAAAGCTTATTCGTGAGGTTGATCCCGCGATTCAAATCACGATGAACCCTGGCGAGGCAGCAGCAGCAGCCACGTTTCAAATCCTGCAGCCATTCGTCGACTTTTGGAACCCATACAAACTGCACCTCTCGTTTGGCCCCAGCGGCCGCGACTATTTAAAGAAGCCATGGATGTGGTACACGACCCCGTGCTACCAAGACAAATCGCCTGGAATCGCAGCGGAGATGTACGACCAGATTCGTTCGGTGCTCAGCCAGCCGGGTGATTGTCGCGGCACGGCTTTCTTTGCTCCGTACTATCCGTGGCGCGATCCATGGGATACCGCCTACGAGCACATCAAAGACGTGTCTGTCTTCGTTTTGCCATCCCGCCACGGCCCTGTGGCCACTCCTGCTTGGGAGTCAATCCGCGAAGCCGTCCAGCACGCCAACCTTGCCAGGATGGTTCGCGAACGAGCCAAACCAGCCGATTCGCAGGCTCAATCGCTGTGGGAAACCGGGAGCGTTGAGGCGATTCTGGAGTGGCTTCGGACGCACCCGTAAGTGCATCCATACGGTGGAACCTCGTTCCACTGTCTCGCTCCCCGTGTCAAGTTATTCCGCGTGGCTCGTTCTCATTTCGATTCGATTGGGCGAATGCGAATGCGACGGAAGTGCACCTCGTCGCCGTGGCCGAGGAAGCCAATGTGGCCTTTCGTTCGGTTTACGCCAGGATGGGCCTTGCCATCGGGAGTGGGCTGGCCGTTACGAAAGGCGGCGATGTCGGCATCCATGATCGCTTTCCCGTTGACGACCACGGCAATTTTCGAGCCTGTCACGGTGACTTCCTCAGAGTTCCACTCGCCGGCTGGTTGCAAGCAATCTCGCTTGGCTGGCATCACGCCGTAGATCGATCCGTGGGACTGCCACGGCTGGAGCTTGGAGTATTTTGGGTGTGAATCGTCCAGAATCTGAAGCTCCATTCCAGCGAAGGCTCCATCACCGTTGGCCGGCGCGCGAATTGCCAATCCATTATTTGCCCCGGGAGTCAGCCGAAAATCAAACCGCAATACGAAGTCATCGTATTCTGTCTGCGTCAGGAGATTGCCGCCGCCACCACGCTTGCAACGTAGCTCGCCATTGGCCACCTCGTAGCCGTCTACGTCCCCCTGCCAGCCAGTCAGCGATGTGCCATCGAAGAGGGAAATAAACCCGGCATCATCGCCAGTTCCGTGTTTGTTGGCCGCCGATGTCGGATTGTCGCTGGATCGAACCGATTGTGCATCTGAGACGGGGCGCACTCGCAGTCTACGGAATTCCACTGGTGCGCCTTCGGATTCGAGGCACAGAAAACCCGTCGACGGAGTGCATCCAGAGCCACCCGACACTTCGTGCCCATTCACCCACAACCGCACCTCGCCCCCGATGGCACGAATGAAGTAGCGATTCCAATCGGGAGTGCCCCGCGAGTGCTTGCCCTTCGGGAAGCTGCGAGTGCCGTCGGGAGACACTGGCGCAAACGGCTTCATCGTGGAGGTGCCAACCGGAAAGACATCCCCGTTGGTCGTAAACCAGTCGGCCTTTTTCCCAGGCGATTTTTCATACTGTGCGGTATAGCCGTGATCCAGTATCTGCACCTCGATGCCGCCTGGGGGCAGTGTGCCGGGTAGCAGGCCTTCAATTGCCTGTGGTGGGGACCAAAGAAAGACGCCGGAGTTGCCGCCCGCTGAGAGGTGCCGCCACTCCAGTGCCATTTCCAGATCGGCGACCGGCTCCTTGGTGCGAATCACGCCCACGGGCCGCCCCGTGCAATGCGCCGTGCCATCCTGCCAGGTCCACGTATCGGGATTGCAGTTGACGTTCGTGAAGTCGGCCTCGTTGAGATCTCGCCAGCCCGGTCCCGAGCCATCCAGTGACGAAAGCTCTCGAATGAAAACATTCCGCACCTTCATGGGTGCCCCGTGCGTTTGAATCTGTATGGGACCGGTTGTTGGCAAAGCCGCACCCTTTGCAAAGAAGTTGGCGAGCACCTGATTGTCGACTACCAACTGATCGTTGAGGATCACGCTCACGCGATTCCCCTGCATCCAGATTTTCGCAGCATTCCACTGGCCCGTCGGCTTGTCGGCCTTGACGAGCGGGAACTTTCCTGCGGACTCAGGGGCATTATTCCAGAGAGCCCCCGAGCCTTTCTGGCAGCCGTGAGTAAAATTACGCTCGCAATCGGGGTCCCAGATTTGTACCTGTGGATTGGCTCGCAAGTAGATGCCGCTATCGGCACACGCCAAGGGCAGCATCCACTCGATCAGCAGTTCAAAATCGGAGTAATCGCGGTTGGTCGTAAGAAATACACCCTGCCCGTCGCTTGTGATGACACCATCTTCCACGCTCCAGTGCGAGGCCAGATCGCGGTTCCACGCTGCCTGCCTTGATTGCTGCTCTTCGGGCGTGCCTTTGGCATCCTCTTGCGGATCGAGGTGCGGTCGGCCTCGCCATCCGGAGAGAGTCTGCCCATCAAACAGCGACACAAAGCCCGCCGGTGGCTCAGCCGCAAAAACGGTGGCAGCCACTAGATTCAGGAGGAATAGGGAAGCTGTGAGGCTTGATTTCATTTCAAATTACCCAGTTTTGGTGGCTGCCACCGTTTTTGTTTTTACGTTGTGAGGTGGATGGGGGTGCCGCCCTGCGCGGCACTTGTATCGGCGGCAAAGATCACGTCAAACGTGCGAGAGGCCTCCTTGAAGCTCGTCAGGGGCATGTCGCGATTCTCGTCGAGCGCATCAAAAAATGTCTGAAACTGCGTCGCATAGGGGTGGTCGCTCACGTCTCCCGAGTCGAGCATCTTCATGGACAGTTCGCTCCAGTGGCTCCTGTCTGCATTGAGCTTCTGCGAGTGAAATTTGTTGTCCAGCAGGCTGCCTTCGCTGCCCACCAGATGCGTGTGGAAATAGTAGGGCTGCAGGCAGTCGACAATTGCGGCCGACTTCCCGATGGCGCCGTTTGCAAACCGCAGGATCGTCACGCTCGATGTGTCGTACTCGTAGGGCTTGAAGATGTCACTGGATGACTTGGTGCTTATGCTCGACACACTTTCCACATCACTGCCCATCACCATCAGCAACGCATCCATCGCGTGGCAGCCAGCCGTCAGCAGGGCGCTGCCACCGTCTTTCTTTTGAGTGTTCCAGCGAAACTGGCCATACCACGGGCCGATGCCATGGTAGTAGTCGACCTCGCCGTAGTGCAGGCGGCCGAGCAAGCCCTCGTCGACAACGGCTTTTGTCACTTGGAATTGACTGGAAAAACGAGCCTCAAAGCAGACGCAACCCCGCACGCCGTGCGCTGTGGCTGCCGCGACGATCTCTCGCACCTCCTGCGGGGAGTTTGCCATCGGCTTTTCTAGGATGATGTGCTTGCCGGCCTGCGCGGCTGCTACGGCGTGGTTCCGATGCTGGCTGGGGTAGCTTGTGATATCGACCACGTGGAGGCTCGGATCAGCGAGCATCGCGTCGAGGTTCTGG
>CAIRDU010000126.1 GCA_903877395.1 uncultured Planctomycetaceae bacterium | reverse complement strand
CGAAGGCTACCCAGGGCTTTTGTCGCACATTCCCGATCCACCGGGCCTGCTCTTTGTGCGCGGTCAACTCAAGCCATGCGACGCAATGGCCATCGCAATCGTCGGCGCTAGGCACGCCACAGCCTATGGGCTCAAAGTGGCTGAACAGCTTGGCAGCAGCCTCGCCCATGCTGGCTATACCATCATCAGCGGTCTAGCCCGCGGTATCGACGCGGCGGCGCACCGTGGCGCACTCGCGGCCGGCGGCCGTACAATTGCCGTTTTGGGCAGTGGCGTGCTCAACATCTATCCGCCAGAGCACGTCGCACTGGCCACAGAAATCATTGCCCATGGTGCCGTGATCAGCGAGGCTCCGCCGCTCGCTGAGCCATTCCGTGGCGCATTTCCACAACGCAACCGAATCGTGTCTGGCTTATCGCTGGGTATTGTGGTGGTGCAGGCATCAGACCGTTCTGGTGCGCTGATCACAGCCCGGATGGCAGGCGAGCAGGGTCGCGAGGTTTTTGCCGTGCCGGGTGCAATCGACTGCCGCATGTCGCGGGGCTGCCACCAACTCATACGGGACGGGGCCACATTGGTAGGCGGAGTGGACGATATTTTAGAGCAGTTTGGGCCGCTCTTCGAAACGGCCATAACCCCTGACGGGCGGCTCATCAAAAATCCAGCCGAGCTTCAGCTCACCGATCTGGAGCGACGCGTGCTCGATGCGGTTTGCGACGAGCCCATCGACATTGACGGCATCGTGGACTCAACATTGCTCGCCGTCTCGCAGGTGCTCGCCACCATAGGCGTCCTCGAAGTGCGACGCTTGGTGCGCCGTCTGCCCGGCAATCGCGTCCAACGCACCTAGATCGCATTCCCTCGATGTGGAGCGTCGTCGTGACACAGTGAGAGCAGGTAGGCGAACGCTCGAGGAGCGTTGGGCCGCCGCGGCCCACAGCGACGAGACTTTTGCCGCACCCGAGCCGGCGATGCATGGTAACCGGATGCGCTCTGTCCTGCCCGTCTTCACAAACCAACTTGAGCGTTCTCTGTTACACTGCCCGCAGTTTCGCATCCACACGATCCCTAGCGTGCTAGCACTCACCATGGACACAGCTCTCTTCAACCGCGGCGAATCGATTCGGGCCAGGCTCCTCCAACTCCGAGACTCTCTTTGACTGGACAGGGCGCAAACAGGCGGTCGCGCGGATCGAAAACGCGATGGGGCAGCCAGAGTTTTGGAACAACAACGAAAAAGCAAAGGCCACAGTCGGCGAACTCAAGAGCATCAATTCGATTCTCAAGCCACTGGATGAGGCAATCGCCGTTGGCGCCGACCTAGCAGCGCTTGAGGAACTGGCCCGCGAGGACGGTTCGCTGGAACCGGAACTGGCGACCGAAACCGATCGGCTTGAAAAACTCGTCGGCTCATTAGAACTGGCATCGCTGCTCTCTGGCCCACACGATAGCTTTGATGCGCTCGTCTCCATCAATGCTAGGGATGGCGGCACCGACGCCAACGACTGGGCAGAGATGCTTCTCCGGATGTACTCGGCGTGGGCCAACAAGCGTGGTTATGCTGTCGAACTGCTCGATCGCCAAGACGATGCTGTCGCGGGCATCCAAAGCGCAACCGTCGCCATCCGTGGACCGTGGGCCTACGGGTACCTCAAGGGGGAAACGGGCATCCACCGCCTCGTGCGTATCAGTCCGTTTAACGCCGAAGGCAAACGCCAGACGAGCTTTGCGGCGCTGGATGTAGCTCCTGAGATTGCCGACGATGACACCGAGGTGGAGCTCAATGACGAAGACATTCGAGAGGATGTCTTCCGGGCCAGCGGGGCCGGCGGGCAACACGTCAACAAAACATCCAGTGCCATCCGCATGACGCACTTCCCAACGGGCATTGTCGTACAGTGTCAAAGCGAGCGGAGCCAACACAAGAACCGTGCCACAGCGATCAAGATGCTGCGGTCGCGGATCGCCCGAATGCAGGAGGAGAAACGCGAAGCCGAGCAACTCGCCCGCTACAAACAGCAGCCCAAAACGGGCTTCGGTTCGCAGATCCGTAACTATTTTCTCCACCCCGATCAGCGGGTGAAAGACCAGCGCACCGGGCACTATGTTGGCAACTTCCAAACCGTGCTCGACGGCAATTTGGATGGCTTTCTCAACTCCTACCTTCAGTGGAAAGCATCCGGATCAGCACCGCAGACCACGGCCGACGATCAATAAGACACAGTCCAACCACGTAAAATGGCTCCGTCTAGATTGTTTTGGGTCTCGAAGATATATTTTTTACAGTTGAATTCCGTCTCTGAAGGAAACATATGCCCGAAAAAGAACAGGCTCTTGAAGTGGAAGGGGTCGTCACACAGGCTCTCGCCAACACCCGCTTCCGCGTTCAGATTACCGGTGGCCACATCGTCAATGCCCACGTGGCTGGGAAGATGCGAAAAAACTTCATTCGTATTGTGCCGGGCGACAAAGTGAAGGTCGAGCTATCCCCCTACGACCTCACGAAGGGCCGAATCACGTTCCGCGAGCGTTAACAAACTTTGGAACAAGTCTGCCGCCGCACGAAGCGGCAACCGACGACCATGGAAACTCTCGGCGTTTCCAGCGGTTGACCAAGTGAACAAAGGCCGTGGATGACTTTATCCACGGGCAGTCCAGAGCCTATTGAGGCGGCTCTGGGCTCTCGGGCTTTTCGTTCTCGGGGGTTTCGTCCCGCTTTTGAAAAAACTGCTTCAAGTCGCCGAACGTCCGCAGGGGCTCTTTGCCTTCTTGCATTTTCTTCGATATTGGTGCGGCTGGTTTGCTGGGGGCGCGGGCCGTATACGTTTTCGTAGCTGGTTCGCGTGACGTCGGACGACCGCTGGGCTGTGAACCCCGACTCCTCGCCGGGGCACCCTGCTCGCGTCTGCCTGCACGCTGCGATCCTCGCCCGTTCGGCCCGTTGCTTCGCTCGTTGCTTGCCCCGTCGGTTGCGACGCGAGCCGGACGACGTTGCTCTTGCTGATCTCGTGCGCTGCCGGGCTGGATCATCGTCAGCGCAACGCGACGACGCGCTTTATCCAACTCCAACACCCACACCTTCACAATCTCTCCAACGGTCACCACATCGTGCGGATCTCGCACGTAGCGGCTGGATAGCTGGCTGATGTGCACCATGCCGCTGTCGTGCAAGCCGATGTCGATAAAGGCTCCAAAGTCAACGACATTGAGGACAGAACCAAGGAGTTCCATCCCCACCTCAAGATCCTCCAGCTTGAGCACCCCCTTCTTAAAGAACGGCTGCGGCAAGTCCTCTCGCGGATCCCGGCCGGGACGAGCCAGTTGTTCGATGATGTCCGTCAGGAGCAGTCGACCCACGCCGAGCTCCTTTGCAAAGGCCGGCAAATCGAGGCTGGCTGCCTTCTGTGCAAGCGATTCTGCCCGCTGCCGGCTCGTCAGGTCTTCTGGAGTGCCGCCGAGCCGCTCCAACACTTTTGAAGCGATCGTATAGCTTTCTGGATGGATCCACGTGGCATCCAGCGGATTAATTCCAGCGGT
This sequence comes from uncultured Planctomycetaceae bacterium, assembly GCA_903877395.1. GTDB lineage: Bacteria > Planctomycetota > Planctomycetia > Pirellulales > UBA1268 > BAIKAL-G1-2R. The sequence goes on along the minus strand of CAIRDU010000126.1, from coordinate 1,209 downwards.
GATTTTTAAAAATCCGACTGCCTGCACAAACGCAGCCTCGCCAAAGCCCGGCACCTCCAAGAATTGCTGACGGGAGGTGAACGCGCCGTTCTTTGTGCGCCATTCGTGAAACCCACGAGCCATCGTCTGGTTGAGCCCCGATACGTATCGCAACAGCGCGGGACTGGCCGTGTTCACATCCACACCAACGTAATTCACGCAACTCTCCACCACTGCATCCAACGAGGTGTGGAGGTGGCGAGCTTTCACGTCGTGCTGGTAGAGGCCGACACCGATGTTTGCCGGCTCGATTTTCACGAGTTCGGAGAGTGGGTCTTGCAGTCGACGGCCGATCGAAATCGCCCCGCGCACAGCGGCCTCGTGCGCCGGCAATTCCTCGCGAGCATACACGCTCGTTGAATAGACGCTCGCGCCAGCTTCGTTCACCATCACGTAGCCCACGTCGAGGGGCTTGAGCTCGCCAGCTACGAGCTCGGCCACGAGAGACTCCACTTCGCGGCCCGCTGTGCCGTTGCCAACAGCCACCACGGTACACGCGTGAGCCGTCACCATCTCCACGATTTTCTTCACGGCCGCTTCGCGCTTTTCTTTCTGGCCGATGATATGCAGCACGGCGTACTCGAGCGGGTTGCCGCACTCATCAATCGCCACCGCCTTGCAGCCACTCTTAAAGCCAGGATCAAGCGCCAGTACGCGACGCCCTGCAACAGGTGCTTGTAACAGCAGGTTGCGAAGGTTTTTGGCAAACACCTCCACCGCATGCGACTCGCAGTATTCCGTAATCTCCCGACGGATCTCCCGTTCGAGGCTCGGCAGTACGAGCCTCACAAGCGCATCGCGGGCGCATCCCTTCAAAAGATCAGCATGGGGGTGACCAGGAGGCACGAGGAACTCCTCCGCCGCAACCTGCATTTCGTCAACAGGCCCTTCAATCCGAACCTTGAGTAGCTTGGCTCGTTCGCCACGATTGATGGCAAGCGCGCGGTGCGGAGGCACTCGCTGAATATGTTCTGAGTAGTCAAAATAGTCGCGAAAATGCTTCTCGTCTTTTGACAGCGCCTTCCCCTCAATCTCCACCCGCTGGCTCTTGAGGTGGGCCTGCTTGTACAAAATCCCTCGCAGTCGCTGCCGCACATCAGCCCGGGCGCTGAAATCATCTGCAATGATGTGACCAACGCCCAGCAAAGCATCGGCCGCAGTCGCTACTTG
>CAIRDU010000125.1 GCA_903877395.1 uncultured Planctomycetaceae bacterium | reverse complement strand
GGAGTCAGTCACGTGCTCGAAAAACTTCGCATTATTTTTACGATCCCCGAACTGCGTCAGAAGATTCTGCTGACGCTTGGGTTGCTAGCAATCTATCGGGTGGGCTGGCAGGTGCCGCTGCCGATCGTTGATCCGAAGGCCATGACAGCCTTTGCCGAGGAGGCAGGCGGCATTAGCGACCTGCTCAAAACGGTAGCTGTATTTTCAGCAAGCCAGCTCTCGCAGGCGACGATTTTCGGACTCGGGATCATGCCCTATATTTCAGCGTCCATTATCTTTCAGTTGCTTGGAACGGTGTGGGCACCGCTGGAGCGATTGCAAAAAGAGGGCGAGGCTGGACGCAAGAAGATCAACGAATACACCCGCTATGCCACGGTGGTGATCTGCCTAGTTCAGAGCTGGGCCTATGTTGCGTTTTTGTCAAACACTCACGTGGGTGAGATGCCGCTTATTCAACCCAGCTTTCTTGTCGACGGTAGGCTACCGTTGGCGTGGCAATTTACTGCCGTGATGACGATGACAGCAGGCACTGTTTTTCTTATGTGGCTGGGCGAGCAGATCGATGAGTTTGGTATTGGCAACGGTATCAGTCTCTTGATTATGGCAGGTATTCTGGCGGCCATGCCGAGCGCCCTCGTAGAATTAACCAGCGACACGACCTGGGAGCTGGGCGGCGGCGGCGGAAAAATGGGGATCGAAACGCTCCTCGTGCTGGCCGCGCTCTTTGTGGGAGTGGTGGCAGGCGTTGTTTTTATGACGCAGGGACAGCGACGCATCCCTACGCAGAGCGCCAAGCACGTGCGAGGCAGGCGGGTGTATGGCGGTACGCGGCAGTATCTGCCGCTTCGCGTGAATCAGGCCGGTGTGATGCCGATTATTTTTGCGAGCTCACTGTTGCTCTTTCCGCAAATGCTCTTTCAGTACTTGCACAATGCGAATCCTAGCAGTGCCATTTTGGGTTCTTTGCACGATTCTTTTACGCGAGGCCAGTCGTATCTCTACAATGTGCTCTATGTCGTGCTGATCTACTTCTTCTGTTATTTCTGGACCGCGATCACGTTTAATCCCAAGGAGATGGCAGACAACCTCAAGAATTTCGGGGCCTTTATTCCTGGCTATAGGCCCGGTAAACGAACCGCTGATTTTCTGGAACGAGTGATGGAGCGAATCACGTATGTCGGTGCTGCGTTTTTAGCGCTCGTTGCCGTCATCCCGACGATCGTGGGTGGGTCGCTCGGGATTCCGTCGCAGATTGCTAGTTTCTACGGAGGCACCGGGTTGTTGATTGCGGTGAGCGTGGCGTTTGACCTCGTACAGAAGATCGACAGCCATCTCGTGATGAGGAATTACACGGGGCTCCTAGAGAAATCCTAGCTCGATAATCCTCAAGTCATTCAAGCAGTTGTGTAGGCCCGTTGCTGCTGATCAGAATGTTTCCTCTGTGGCCCTTTCATTGAGTCCTCCGTCACGACGCAGGCATGCCATGCGGATCATCCTTATCGGACCGCCAGGGGCTGGCAAAGGCACTCAGTGCCAACGGCTTGTTGACTATCTGCGTGTGCCGCACCTCTCAACGGGCGAGATGCTGCGGGCGGCTGTTCGAGCCGGTACAGCCGAGGGAGTGGCAGCGGCTCGTTACATGGCCCAAGGGCAACTCGTGCCCGACCAAATCATCCTGGGTTTAGTGACCAAGCGATTGGAATCCGCCGATTGTCGAGACGGATGCCTGCTCGATGGTTTTCCGCGTACGTTACCGCAGGCGGCAGCGCTGGATGACTTGCTCGACTGCCGCGCCATGAGCGTTGACGGTGTGGTCGAACTGGCCGTGCCTCGGGACGAACTTGTGCGCCGGATGCTGGCTCGCAAGCGAGAGGATGACAACCCAGAGATTTTTGCCAAGCGTATTGCCAGCTTTGAGGTCCAAACGGCTCCGTTGCTCGATTACTATAAGCGACAGGGGAAGCTTGCAAGCATTGACGGGCTTGGCACAGCAGACGAGATTTTTAACCGAGTACAGGAGGCTTTACGGCGATTTAACCGCGATTCTTGCCTGGGCTAGCCTCGGCTGTCAGTTTAGGTTTTTGGATAGCTGTCGGCGTATTTCCATGAACTGGCCTTGGATCAAAATGGTTCCAGCGATACTCGCTCAATGAAATACGTGGTTGGAGAGTGTGCGGGCGGCGGTATACTTCTGGGCCGAGTAAGTGTCCTTTCAATATTTCCTCAAGTTTCCTTCAGAGTGGTGCAGCGTCCGTGGTAAATCTTCGTTCTGAGCGTGAGATTGCGGCCATGCGCCGTGCCGGCCTTGTTGTGTGGGGAGCGCATCAGCTCGCTTTGTCGCTGGTACGGCCGGGCGTGACAACTGGCGAAATGGATCGGGCAATTGAACAGTTTTTTCTAGATCACTCCGCCGTCCCACTGTTCAAAGGAGTGCCAGGGAAGGTGCCGTTTCCCGCCGTGTGTTGCATGTCGGTAAACGAAGAGGTCGTGCATGGGATTCCTAGCGACCGCGTGCTGCTTGCCGGAGATATCGTGAGCATTGATACTGGCTGCAGCGTGGGGGGGTGGTGCGGAGATTCTGCAGTTACATATCCCGTGGGCGACATCCATTCGGATGTGCAGCGACTCCTCGACTGCACATCGGGCGTGCTGGCTCTGGCGATTGAGTTGATGGCCACGCGGAACCGCTGGAGCGATGTGGCTACGGAAATGGCAAAATTCGTCCGGGACTACGGCTTTACGGTGGTTGAAAACTTCGTGGGGCATGGGATCGGACGAAAAATGCATGAGGATCCCCAGGTTCCAAATTTTTGCACCCCCTCATTTCGTCGCAACCACGACTTTGAGCTTGAATCGGGCTTGGTGATTGCGGTGGAGCCGATGGTGAATATGGGATCCAAGAAGGTGCGAGCCCTACCTGACCACTGGACGCAGTCAACTGTCGATGGGCAGCCAAGCGCGCACTTTGAACACACGGTGGCGATTACAGAAAACGGGCCTGTTGTGCTCACGGCAGGCCCGGCTGCTGCTGATGCTTCGGCAGCTGACGAGTTGGTTTAAACCGCTGTTACAATCGTCGTGGAGGGGCCGATTGCGGAATTTGCCCGAGATAAGGCCCCCCCTTGTGATTGCTGCCGGCTCCTCCCTATACTCCGTCGTTTCCCACTAGTCATTCCCGATTTCGCCAGTCACCCTGAACGAGTTAAAGGCGTGGTCGGTAGCCCACCACGAGCTGTTGTATGAAGGTTCGCGCCAGCGTTCGCCGAATGTGTGAAAAGTGCAAGATTGTTCGACGACGAGGTGTCGTCTTTGTTGTTTGCGCTGATCCTCGCCACAAACAGCGGCAGGGTTAGGAGGCAGGGTTCTAGAATGGTGCCCACAACTTTTTTTGAGTATTTTTGTTTGGTGAGTGCCGTAGTCTGAGTTGCGTTGAGATGATTGCTTGAGTGCCCGGAACATTCCCTGAGATTTTGAGCCATGCCCCGCCTCCTCGGTGTTGATATCCCATCAGAAAAGAAGACCATCTACTCGCTCCAATACCTGTACGGTGTGGGGCAGAGAGTGGCTCGCGATTTGTGCCACAAGGCCGGCGTTGATCCCGAGGGGATCGCCCGCAATCTGCATGAGGATGAGTTGGCTCGCCTCGCGTCTTTGATGGACAAAGACTACGTCGTCGAGGGGCAACTACGAAGGCAGGTGGCTCAAAACATTTCGCGTCTCAAGGACATCGGCAGTTATCGCGGAGTGCGGCATCGACGTGGGTTGCCTGTGCGCGGTCAGCGCACTCGTACCAATGCCCGCACTCGCAAGGGGCCAAAGAAAACGGTCGCCGGCAAGAAGGGTGTGAAGGATCTTAAGTAGAAAGAGGCTTGGGTGCTCTTGCACTCAATTGTGTGTGGCGACCGCAGGGTTCAGCCACGGCTCAAAAGGGCAGTAGTTTCTAGGGCGAGTCGGTTTTAAAGAGTCATTGAAAGAATCATTCATAGAGCAGGTTCATGTCAAAGGTTGCAAAGACAAAAAAGAAGAGCGTATCGGCTGGAATTGCCTACATAACGGCAAGTTTCAACAATACAACAGTTACCATTACAGACACCAAGGGGGACACGCTCTGCTGGTCCAGCGGTGGCACGTGCGGCTTTAAAGGAAGTCGTAAAGGAACGCCCTACGCAGGCCAGTGCGCTGCCCAGCAGGCTGCCGAAAAAGCTGCAAAGTTTGGCGTGAAAGAGCTTGAAGTGCGCGTTCGTGGGCCTGGAAGCGGCCGCGAAAGCGCGATCACGGCGTTGCAGGCTGCTGGTATGAATGTGAAAAGTATTGAAGACATCACTCCTCTGCCGCACAACGGTTGCCGTCCGCCAAAGAAGCGACGCGTCTGACGACTGCGTCTTGGGCGATTGCTGCTCCTGTTTTTGAATACTCCTGTTTTTGCATCCTTACATCCACCTACTCACCACTCACATCTCTTACGGTACTCGAGCATAAAAAATGGGACGTATTACTGGGCCAGTGTGCCGCCTGTGTCGCCGCGACGGCTTGAAGTTATTCCTCAAAGGCAATCGGTGCGATACTCCGAAGTGCGCCTTTGAGCGGCGCCCTACGCCTCCTGGCATGGTGCAGAAGCGTCGCAGCAAGCCGACGGAATACGGCCTTCATCTGCGAGAAAAGCAGAAGGTAAAGCATTATTATGGCGTGCTTGAGCGACAGTTTCGTACGTATTTTTCACGTGCCGAACGG
>CAIRDU010000124.1 GCA_903877395.1 uncultured Planctomycetaceae bacterium | reverse complement strand
TTCACGCCACCGCCAGCCATCCACACGGAATAGCAGTCGGGGTAGTGGTCACGGCCGAGGATGCTGCTTGTCGCCGTTCGCCCCTCGCGAAAGGGAGTCCTCCCAAATTCGCCGGTGCAGAGAATAAGCGTGTCGTCAAGGAGTCCACGCTGTTCGAGGTCTTCGATCAAAGCTGCCGCCGGCTTGTCAAACGTGGCCCCCTTCTGTGTGAGTCCATCACGGATATCCTCGCTGGGGTTTATGCCGTGAAAATCCCAGCCCCAGTCGAAAAGATGAACGAATCGTACCCCCTGCTCAACCAGCCGACGTGCCAAGAGACAATTATTGGCGAGGCTCGATTGGCCAGGTTTCGCACCGTAGGCTTCGAGCACGCGTTGCGGCTCTCTTGATATATCCATCACCTCTGGAACGCTGGCCTGCATTCGGTAAGCCAGTTCATACTGCGCGATCCGCGTGAGTGTCTCGGGGTTGCCAAACTCCTTAGCTTGCAGTTCATTCAAATCCCTAAGAGCGTCAAGGCTCTTTCGCCGGAGCGTTCGGTCCATACCGGGGGGGTCTGACACATAGAGCACCGGATCGCCCTTCGATCGACACTGCACGCCCTGATAGACGCTCGGCAGAAACCCCGACCCAAAGCTGCTCGTGCCGCCGTTGGGCTGCACGCCCGAGGAGATCAGCACGACGAAGCCAGGCAGGTTGGCATTCTCGCTTCCCAAGCCGTAGGTGGCCCAACTCCCAAGGCTCGGCCGGCCCGCACGGGGCGAACCGGTGTAGACCATCAGTTCGGCAGGCGCATGATTAAACTGATCTGTGAACATGCTCTTCACGAGGCAGAGCTTGTCGGCCACGCGGTGCAGATTGGGAATCGCGTCGGAAAGCTCCATGCCGCTTTCGCCACATCGCACCCAACTGCGCGGCGTGCCGAGCAGTTTCGGTGTACCGCTAGTGAACGCAAACTTTTTGCCAGCGATGGCCTCAGCAGGGCAATCTTCGCCACTGCGCTTCACCAACTCGGGCTTGTGGTCGTAGAGGTCCAAATGGGGTGGCGAACCGGTGAGGTGGATCACGATCATCCGCTTGGCCTTGGCTGGAAACGGTGGCTGCCTGACTGCCATCGGATCAGCCGAGATCGCCCCGGCAGATGCTTTGCCATTCCCACCGAGCAATTCGCTCAGTGCTATCCCGCCGATGCCGCCTGCCATGCCGCCCAAGAGATGGCGACGGGTGGCGAGCAACTGCTGTTCGAAATGAGGAGGCATCGCTGTCAGCTTTTTGTTCATGGGCACATGAACGTTTCATCAAGGTTCAGAATCACATTGGCGACGACAGTCCACGCAGCCAGATCGGCACAGTCAATCTTTAAATCAGTCGGGACCGGCCCCAGCGGATCGGTCGCCAGCTTCATAGCATCTTCAGGTTTGTCGTTCAAATCATTGCGTGTCTCTTCGTGCAGCCTCACGAGCCTCTCAATCTCGTGGGCGTGCGGTTGCCTAGCCAGCACGAGCCGGAATCCTCTGATGGCGCGCTTTGCAGTCGTAGAGCCGCCTTCCTTTACCATGCGGCGAGCCATCGCCTGCGCAGCTTCGACGTACACGGGGTCGTTCATCGTGACGAGTGCCTGCAGGGGAGTGTTGGTGCGCGGGCGTCGCACGGTGCAGACCTCGCGAGAGGGGGCATCAAACGTAGCCATCGACGGGTAGGGATTGCTCCGCCGCCAGGTTGTGTAGAGAGCGCGACGGTAGCGGTCCTCGCCCTGACTTGTCTGCCAGTCGATGCCTCCGCC
>CAIRDU010000123.1 GCA_903877395.1 uncultured Planctomycetaceae bacterium | reverse complement strand
CCCTTTTCCGTGTACGCGCGAGATTCCCCCACCAGCGTGCCCTGGTCATATGTTGTCTCGCCAGCAACCGTTCCGGTTGCATGAAGCGTTTTCTTGACACCGTGGATCTTTCCATTGACCCATGGGATTTCCATCTGCAGTTTGTCGGTGGGCGGAAAAAAGAGCTGTTCCACGCCGTCGCGAACTCCCTTTTTGAACTGCGTTTTACGGCTGGCGGCTCGGTACCAATCAAGATATTCGATTTCGAGTCCATCGGGCTTTCCATCGGCATCGACTGAAGTCATTCGATGGGCATACCGAAGATCGTCTTTGTAGCCGGTGATTCCCTTGGAGATGGTTGTGAATTCGAGTCGAATCCTGTGGCCGTCGGGAATCGCGGCAAGCAGCGGTTTGATCCGAGTCACATCGCCTGCTGCCGCGACTGCGGCGTTGGGCAGCGTGTCAGTCTTGGCAACGAAGCAGATGTCGGCTGCTGGCGCCGAATCAGTGGTGTCATCTTGGGCTCTTGCGGCACCGGCGAGAATCGAGACTACGAGTCCTACGAGAGAAACGAGTGTGTGTGGTTTGAATTGCATGAAGGGTCTCACTCGGGCTTGTGCAGGACCGTGTGCGGCAAGGCTCCGTCCGCGCCGCAGCCCCACAGGAGACGGTAGCCATGCGCAGGAATAAAGATTGGACCGTACACTTCCAGTTCTGCGGTGGCAGACTTTTGGGCCACGTAGCCACCGTCCTCCAGATCAACCAGCGTGGGGTCGAGCCCTGTGGCGGATGCAACCAGCCGTTGGCGATTCCAATCACTGTCTTGCGGCACGCCGGTCAAATCCCAACTGCCGACGAGCCCCTTGGTGGAAACCTTGTTGGCGCCCCCAAACAGAACCTGCGGTCGCAGGCAGTAGAATTGCTCCCGCACAGGTTGATCGCCCTCGTTGACAATGACAAAAAGCGTTTGCCTCTTTGGTCCGCCTTGTGCGCTGCTTGGCCGAATCAATGCCGTGGTGTAGACGCGGCCGGCAGGGTTTTTCTCGAGCACCTCAAAGCCGCCTTCCGAGTCGAAGACCTCTCCATACCGAGCAAGAGTCTGGCTGCGCCAAAAAGGCACGGCTTGGGTTGGGGCCGATGGGTCGAGCATGCCGCAGGCCCCTAGCGATCTGACGGCTTTCAGCAGATCCACACGGTTGGCGATCCCAGTTCCGTCCACGGCCATGCCGTGCAAAAGCGCGCGGCCAATCGCTGCGCGGTCTGCCGCCGGATTACCCCCCATGACGCCCCGTTGTTTGCTTTCCGGACGCAGCACTGCGGAAAGCCCGGCTGGTGCACCGCACAGATATCGAAAGAGTTCGATGGAGCCGAGGTCGCCGCGGAGGCTCGAGTGAGTGGCAACGTCGATTGTGCCCGCTACGACCGGCGTTTGAAATTGTGTGGTGGCCGGAGTGCCTCGCGGGGGATTCTGCCAGAGCTGCGCCAAGGGGATTGGATCAGCGTCGGACGATGGGAGTACCTGGATTGTGCAGGCAAATTTCCGCTGCGAGTCGAGCGACTTTGGCTTGTTGCAAAAAATCACGTGCACATCGGTTGCCCCTGATGTGTCACGCCGGATTTCGAAGGAAGGCAAAGCGGGATCGATGGGCCATTCGACTGGATTGGTGGCTGTTACAACCCATCCGCGATCACCGCTGCCAAAAAAGATTGGTGACGCCACGCCGGGCGAGGGGAGCAACTGTTGCGATCCGTTGCCCTTTGTATTGGACCACGTTACGCCATCGATCTCGGCAGGCTTGAGCGCTCCGAGCGGCACTTTTGTTGGATCCGACCCGGCTGCCGCCAGCGGAATGGCAAGATCAACGTTGTCCAGAACGGGCACGATCATTCGCAGTGCATCAACCGTCTGATCGCCTCGTGCCGTCATGGAGAGATCGATGAGGCCCAGATCGCGATAGTGCGCAGTGACCGTGGCCTCGATTGGGCCGAGTGTGAGTTTCGCTGTTGCCGCAACGGTCTTGCCGTCGGCCGACAGGACTGGCCGGGCCGCCTCTTTAACAACGGCCACGACTGGCTGGCCGGCAACCGTTGCTTCGATCCGAAGGGGCCCCCGCAGCAGCGGTCCGCGACCGATCGTGCGGAGAACTTCTGGTGTGGGCACGGCCTTGCCAGTTCGGTTTTCCAGAGGCAGTTCATCCTGTCTGGCTGCGATGGCAATGCCGGCGGGCAGTCCCGATGCATCCAGCGTGAACGTCACTCGGCCCGTCTTGACCGCCGCGCCATCAATGGCCAGCGGTGCTGCTTCGGCCGAAAGACTGAGCCAGCCCAGCAGGATGAACAGCATGAACAGCATGAGCATCCTCGACTGCTGGCGGTTCGTATCTGTTTGCGTCATTGGCGTGTACCCCACAAGGATTCCCGATTGGCTCAGCCGCCAAACTCGCCGTAGAAAACTCGATAGTCGTGCGATGGCAGATAGATCGGCCCGTAGGCCTCGTCGGCACCGGCTGGCGTCGAATGTTTTTCAACGGCATCTCCCGATTCGATATCGCGGAGTACGACCGCATCGCCCTGGCGATCTGCTAAAACTTTCCACCATGCTTCAAAACCCGGTGGGGCTTTGAGTGCGCTGAAAACCGCAGCGCTTGTGAGCGAGCCAGGGCCACCCAGCCGCTTCGACGCATGCACAACCAGCGGCACTTCCACATCGCGGAGCGTTTCGTTGAGAAGAACAAACAGCACGCCATATCCCTTGCGATCTGGCAGTGGCCTCCGGTAGGCGGTCACTCGGACCTCCGAGGTATCTGCCGAACGAGCGATTTCTTGGTCGCCTTTCCCAACAGCAATTCCATTGACAGGCGTGGCAGGCGCAGGGGGCTGTGCCGACCCTCGTTCGCTGGCCGTCACGACTGCAGCATTCCGCCAAAACGGCAGCTTTTCTAAAGTGGCGTCGGCGAAGAACCCAAATTGCTCCAGTTCTTTGAGCAGACGCACTGCCTGCTCCTTGTGTTGGAATACGCCGTGCGGCCCGGCGGGCATGACGCCGAAGTCGTGCAGCATTGCCAGCCCCAGTCGCTGTCGGTCAAACCGCTTGTCGTCGCCGGCCTCGCAGGGAGTGACATCGGAACACATGGTTGTGATGAGGCCGGTCCAGTTCTTTGCCATGTATCGATAGAGCGAATTTGGGAACTGCGTGATGAGGTCAATTTCATAGGCCCTGTTGGCTGCACCGCATTCCTCCACCAGCAGGCTGCTCCAGATCGTCGATTCGAGCAGCGTGGCTGCGTTGTTGGCCCACGTGTGCTGCCGTTGTGGAACGTTGTTGGCCTTCGACACGCGAGCGAGTCGCTTGTAGTGGTTGCGCATCGGCCCGGTCACAAATCCGCTGTGCCACGGAAGTTCGTCTCCTTGCACCTCGAGCGGATCGCGAAACCGAGCGGTTCCGGCTGCCAGATTATCCGATCGTCCAAAGGCAACTGGGAAATATTCGTCCATCCACCAGCCCACGCGTCGGCCCACGCGGATGTGCCGTTCAAAGAAGTAGGTTGCCTTCTCCTCCCATACCCGATCCATCTCGGGTGTCGGGGAATCGGGGAGAGCATTGCGGTGTCTGCCGTAACGATGAAACGGGGCCGCGTCGTTCCGCCACTCGGCTCGCTTGTCGTCGGGCCAGTCCTTGGGAGCGCTGGCCGCAGTGCGCCAGCGTGCCGTGAGATATTCGTCTGAGAGATCTAACGCCTCACGTTGATATTCGTCGGCCCACGCGGGCCCGGCGCAGTGGTGCCACGCATCCCGCTGGAATCCCATCGGCTTTGGCTTGGATGGGTGGGTGAGCACGGTGAACGCAATCGACCGCTCGCCATCGACCACCGTCGGGTGGTTGACAAACAGCACTCGCCACGTGGTGTCTCCTTTGGCGTCGCGTTCCAGTCGCATCGTCGTGCTCTCGCGATCCAGGATCCAGCCGCGATCGCTGTCGCAAAACCAGGTCCAGCCTCGGTCGGCACTGCCAAACCAAAACCACGGGATAAACCGGTTGTAAAAAAGCTCCATTTGCGTCGAACGGCTGTCCCAAACGATGCCGGGTTGCTGCGGCAAGGCACACTCCCAGCGATCAGCTCCCGCCATAGCACCGCTGCCGGTTTCGGAGAGACACAAGTCGACGAGCCCATCGATCTCACCGACGAGTTCGAGGCTATCAATTTTCGCCTTCATTCCAGAGTACGTCATGGTGGCATGCATCGCGCCATCACAGTCGTATTGAATGGTGAGGGAGGCATCCAGCGGACCAACCTTCAGCGTGGAGCGGTAGACGGCCTCGCTCTTTCCCTGACGCACGGCCTCAGCAGGCTTCACTACAGTAGCCGTGATACGTTTGCCATTCACGACGGCCTCCACCCGCAGCGGCGATCGAAACTGCGGGCCGCGACCCACGTCGAGCAACTCCCGCGCGGCAAGCGGCTGGGCTCCCGCTTCGCGTTGCTCAAGCGGCAGATCGCGAGGGTCCGGTCGAATATCGATTTGGGCTGGCAAGCCGGTTTGGTCCAGCGAAAACTCATGCCGTGCTGTCTGAAGCACGGTTCGGCCCCCATTCTTCGCCGCGTACACGATTGGGGTGTACGGATCCCACACGGCGTCCTCCAGTCCAATCGTATTGCCCTCCCAGACTTCCTTGCGAAACGAGAATGGCGGCTGATCTTCTTCACCAATAATTCGCTTGTTGGAATCAAACAGGAGCAGATTGGCCTTATAGCTTTCCCCGGCGACAACCTGCGGCAGATCGATCAAAAACGTAGCGAAGTTTCCGCGGAATGGTGCCCGCACTTCGGCGACAACATCTTCGTCCTCGTTGTCTTTGAGGATCGTGAGCTTGGCCTCGACGGCCGCTTTGATCTCTTCTCTTGCACCGTTGATGCCTCGGTCAACGACAGCCGAGGCTCGCTTTGCAGAGGGGGAGAACGCAAACATGAATTCAAAATCCTTCCGAGGCGGACGCAGCCCTGCAATGACGTCGACGCGGCGGTTGCGAAAGCTTTCGCCTTTGACCTCGCCGCCGTCCATGGAGTGAAATCGGATGAGCCGCGTGCGAAAGAGCACCTTGGCAGGCTGGCCGGCACTTCGCACATCAAACCAGAGCACGTTGCCATCCCGGCTGACGCCAGGAAATGGTTGTCGCAGCCGGAGTTGTCGGGTCTCGCCTGGCCGCAGTTCAAGAAGGCCACCGGGCATCTCGGCGAGGTCGTAGCTGGAGTAGATCGGGCCTTCGGCGCTCTCCACGAAGAATCCGACTCGCACGGTCTCGGATCGGGAGTTGTGGTTCTTCACCGTCATGCGGAGGTCGATCGTATCCTCCATGATCGGGCCGAGATCATTGATTTGAAATGACGGCGACTTGGAGTCCAGGATGAGCTGCGTTTTTGTCGTGTTCCAAACGTGCGCATCGAAACAGTTGAAGAACGCCCCATTGCCGCCGATGCCTCGCACAAACCACGCTCGCAGCACCGTGCCATCGGCGGGTGGAATCTGGATGCGTGGCTGGCCATTCGAATCGTTTCCCGCGTAGTTGCCAAACTTGAGGCCGGCGAACGGGATGGCAAACTCAACCACCCACCGGTCGCGATCGAGTTGCGATCGGATCACCGCATTGCTTTTCCATTTAAAGTCGGTCCCCCCTTGCTGCGACCAATGCCAATCGGCGTACGAGTTGATGGGGTTTACATCCCAACGGAAGAGGCCGAGCTTGAAGCCCTCAGCCAGATCGGCCGCCGGACGAAGCTCCATCTCCAGTTTGTCATCCCAGAGAATCCCGTAGAGCGGATGCATGAGCACATCGGGAAAACGTCCGCGGGCCTTGAACCATGAGTTCACAGGAAAGACCGGCGATGACACCGCCCAGTAGAGGTTGTCGCGGTCGTAGGCCGCATGGACCACCACTTGCGTTTGTGGCGGCGCCATAAATCGAAAATCAGCCTGACCGTAGTCGTACCAAAATCCGGACAGCGACGATGAATCGTCCCACTCCCCTTTTCGCATGACGCCATCGATGGTCGGCGGTGTCTTCATCAAGGGCACTCGCAGGATCGGCGTGTCGACCTTGGCTGGGGCCCCATATGAGGAAGGCGTTTCAGCGGCACAGAGGGATCCCGTCCAGCCGTTCGGGCCGAACGCACCATGACTCAGGAGACTCAGCAGGCTCAGGAGAAAAGCCACCGCGATCAGATTTGCCCTGCACGGTGCGCCGCTGACCAACGACTGGAAGTGTTTTTTTACTGGCATCCGGCAGAAGCCTCGCACGGTCGACAAAAAAACCCCCATGGGGCTATGAATGCCAATGGCGCTGCAAACCTAGGTATCAACATGAAACCAAAACCATGCCGCCGTCATATGAATCTGCAGCAATGGGCACATTGTGTCACAATCCTGACAGTTTGCCGAATTTCGTGATTGAGGATACGCTCGAATCTCGTCTGTCTCCATCTTTATTCTACCCGCCCCGGGCACCCCACCCGAACCGAATCCCATTCGATGCGATTGTCGATGTACGTTCGTGCCGCCGTTGTCATGTGGAATCCCATGCGATCCCACAAAGGCCTGTGCCGTGCGTTGGTGGGTGGCATCGCGAGTCTGCTGGCGACGGCTTTCTTGACGTGGGGGCTGTCTCCGGTCGT
>CAIRDU010000122.1 GCA_903877395.1 uncultured Planctomycetaceae bacterium | reverse complement strand
TTCGTAGGAAGGTCATCTCGCTTGTTGGAGCTGATACGGGGCCCAACTCACTGGCCGAGAAGACGGAGGTTGAGCTCGACTGCGATTATGCTCTCAAGTATTCCAATGTCGTGCGGGCAATCACTGCGGTTTCTGGCAAGGTGCAGGGTGGCCAGATTGTGGAACTGATCAAAAAGATCAAGTTTACGCCGCCCAAGAAGGGTGGCTCGTAAGACAAGCATGCCCGTTCCGTGGCTGGCCTTGATTCTTCCAGCAATGGCCCGGGCTGCCCATATTTGGGATGGCATGAGCAACACACTGCTCCTCAGCGAGTTGGTTCGTTCTGCCCTAGAAAGGGTGTTTACTTGCGCGGATGGAATTTCGCGTGCACGCTTTTGAGGCGACTGGCGTCGACGTGAGTGTATCGCTGCGTGGTGGCAATGCTTGAGTGGCCGAGCATTTCCTGCACGTGCCTGAGATCGACGCCACCGGCCACGAGGTGCGTTGCAAAGCTGTGGCGGAGTGTATGCGGACCGATCTCTGGCGGCACGCCAGCCTTCTCGGCGTGCAGTCGCACAATTTCCCAAATTCTCATCCGTGAAAGTCCGTTGCCTCGCGACGAAAGAAGCACCCACGCTGGCCTCGGACTGGCATGCGAGGCAAAGCCTTCCCTAGGGCCGTCGATCCATTTCTTCACCGCTTCGATCGCCCGCCTGCCCAGTGGCACCACACGTTCTTTATTCCCCTTGCCGCGACACGTACAAAAGCTTTCGCCCAAGTGAATGTCCGTGAGCCGTAGCGATGCAACCTCCGAGGCTCGGCACCCTGTGGCGTAGAGAAGTTCCAAAAGCGCCTTGTCGCGGCGTCCGGTGGCCGTGGTGATGTCTGGGCTTTCCAGCAGGCTCTCGACTTGTGCCGGGGAGAGCGTGCCTGGAATAGCGTCGTCGCGTCTGGCCGCCGAGATCAGCTCAGCGGGGCTTTGCGTCAGCATCCCCTCTAATTGGAGGAAGGCGTAAAAGGTGCGCAGTGTCGCAGCTTGGCGGGCAACGCTTGCCCGGGCCAAACCGCGCTCGTTGAGGGCTGAGAAATAATCTCCGAGGTCGCGAACCGAAAGCCCCAAGGAGTTTCGGCCCTTGAGCCACTTCGAAAACTCTCGCAGATCGCGCTGGTATGCAGCCAGCGTATTTGCAGAAAGTGCTCGCTCATGCCGCACATAGTCGAGAAAACGCTGCACAAACAATGCCGTCGATGCTGGCCCAGTCGATGCAGCAGGGCCAGCATCCAAAATGCGGCGGGTGCGCTTTCCGCGAGCAGAGACCTTCCGTGTAGTCTCTGCGATGGAGGGCTGCGAGGCAGATGATGGCGAGCCAGTGCTTAGCGGCTTCTTGTGCGGCATTGTGTCTTGAGACGTTCGCTGCAGGGGCTCTTCCGGCAGTATGGTTTACGGGTCATAGCCTAGGTTTGGCGCCAGCCAACGCTCGATTTCGGCCACAGGCATCCCCTTGCGGATGGCATACGCCTCCACCTGCTCTCGAGTGATGCGGTCGACGGCAAAATAATGGCTGTCTGGATGGCCGAGGTAGAACCCGCTGACGCTTGCTGCCGGCAGCATTGCATAGCTTTCAGTGAGAGACATGCCTGCGGCGCTCTCGGCGCCGAGCCAGTCGAACAACGCCCGCTTTTCTGTATGATCAGGGCAGGCTGGGTAGCCAGGGGCAGGCCGGATGCCACGGTAGCGTTCTTCAATAAGATCTTCTGGTGAGAGATTTTCATGACGGCCGTAGCCCCACTGGCAGCGGGCTTTTCGGTGGAGCCATTCGGCAAAGGCCTCAGCAAGTCGGTCGGCAATAGCCTTGGCCATAATCGAGGAATAGTCGTCGAGTTCGCTATCGTATCGACGGCAGATCGCCTCGCAGCCATGGCCAGTTGTAACGGCAAATGCGCCAAGGTAGTCCTTGCGGCCACTCTCCAACGGTGCGACAAAATCCGCCAGTGCGTGAAAAACATCTTGCCCCTTTCGCTCCCACTGCTGCCGAAGCGTGTGCACGCGGCCAATTTCTTGCGTACGAGTATCGTCGCTGTACAGGACAATGTCGTCGCCGACGGAATTGGCGGCAAAGAAGCCGTAGACTCCTTTCGCAATGAGCGAATTGTCGTGGATGATCTTGTTGAGCATCGCGGTTCCATCGGCAAAAAGTTTTTTTGCCTCTGTGCCGACTACCGGATCGTCAAAGATCGCTGGATGCTTCCCCCGCAGTTCCCAGGCCATAAAGAATGGCGACCAATCGATCAGTTCGACGAGTTCTTCGAGAGG
>CAIRDU010000121.1 GCA_903877395.1 uncultured Planctomycetaceae bacterium | reverse complement strand
TCGGCGGGTTGCATGGATCGCAGATTGAGAAAAAGACAGGAGAAAGCCCGTTGTTATGCCGCGCCCGATTCACCCAGTACGGCGGGCACAAGGAAATACTGCCCATCGTGGCGAGGGGCCGACTGGAGGGCTTCGGCCGTGGAGAGCGATGGAGCAGGCACATCGTCGCGGAAAACGTTTTGAGTGTCGAGCGGATGGGCCAGCGGTTCGACGCTCGTTGTGTCGAGTTCATCCAACAGCGAGACAAATCCGACGATCTTCGACAACTCGCTTGTCATCGTGTCGAGTTCAGCATCAAAGAGCGCCAGTTTGGCCAGCATTCCAACCTTGGCGACATCCTGTCGGGAGAGTGTCATGAGGCTTGGCGCGTCCCGGGCTGGGGCTAGATAGACAGGAGCAAGAACACAAGAAAATCACAACGACAAACCGGGCACGAACCGCGACGTGAGGCTACGACTACGGGCGAGCGCGGGGGCCGGATGGCACGGCTTCCTCTGCCAATGGCTTTGCCTTTTCGACGGATGGCAGGCGAAACGGCTGCTGGCGAACCTGCTTCTTCACTGCCCCCGACTTGATGCACTGCGTGCAGACCAAAAGCGTGGTGCTGGTGCCTCTTCCCACGGTAACCCGTAGTCGCTGAAGATTCGGCTTAAACTTGCGGCGTGAAATGCCGGTCACCTTGGTGCCGACGCCACCCAAGTACTTCGCCTTGCCGCGGAGGGTCACGGTGTTGCCCATGGAAAAACCCTTGCCGCAGACCTGACAGGAACGTGCCACGATTGAGTGCTCTTTGATTCAGTGTGGAAAATGGAAACAAAAATGGGGAGCAGAACTCACCAGAGTGTCAAAGCGTAGCCATTTGGGTCAATCCCGCAAGGCCGAAGCTGGCGTGCCACTCGAAACAGGCCCGCTTCACGGGAAAAGCGGCTGGTATCACGTTGACGAACGCAACAGGTCGAGCACTTGGGCGTGCACCAATCCGTTGGTGGCCACCCCTTCGCCTGAGTCGATTCGACGGCGGCCCTGCCAGTCGGTGAACGAACCGCCGGCTTCATGGATCACTGTTTCGACGGCCGCCGCATCCCATGGGTTCATAATTGGATCCACCATCACATCGGCGCGGCCGGTGGCCACAAGCAGGTAGCCGTAGCCGTCCCCCCATGTCCGCGACACGCCGCACGCGGCCTCAAGGCGTTGGCGTGCCGCATCGCCATTCCCAACGGTATTGCGAGGAGGCGAATCAGTCGCAGCTGCCCCTGACCGATCGCGGCCCCCAAAGGACGTGAAGTCACTCGTGCACAGCAGGCTTTCAGTCAGTGTGCCCCGCGATGACACTCTGGCTGCTATCGGAGGCTCGCTGCCTCGGGCATGCCAGGCACCGCCGCCGACTGCGGCATAGACCATTTCATCCAGCGCGGGGATCGCGATGACCCCCAGCACGCCCTGCCCTGCCAGTCGGCAGCCAATGAGCGTGGCGTAGAGCGGCACGCCACGGATGAATGATTTTGTGCCATCGATCGGATCCACGACCCACTCGTACCCCGAGGTTCCCAGAACGCTGCCCGATTCCTCGCCCAGAAAAGCGTCGTCCGGAAAACCTGCGAGCAGTTCTCGTTTGATGATCGACTCGGCGGCATGGTCGGCCTGCGTCACGGGGGAGCGGTCGGCTTTCTGCGTCACCGTGAGGCCCGGTGCCCGAAACCAGCGAAGCGTTTCGGCGGCTGCCAGCCGGCCGGCAGACAACGCTGCTGCCAGCCGCCCGGCTATGGCAGTCGGCGTAGAGTTGAATGGAAAATCATGGCTCGTGTTGGTTGTGGGCTCTGCCATGGGTTGGAAGCGGGGGGTGCTTGAGGTGGGTTACTGGTGCGGCGGTTGGGTTGCGTTGAGCGATTTCATTGAGGGCCGAAGCGAAACCAGCAGCAAGAGCCCGGCGCCGATGACCAGCCACGAGTCGGCCAGATTGAAAATCGGCCAATCAATGATGCCATCCAGACGGAAATGAATCCAGTCTCGCACCGCCAGAACGGGTGTGCCCAACCGGGTTAGTGGTGCGTGCCAGGTGAGCCCAGGCAGTCC
>CAIRDU010000120.1 GCA_903877395.1 uncultured Planctomycetaceae bacterium | reverse complement strand
GTCGACCTCACTAGGTTCGCTGGTAAGGAACTCCGTCTCGACATCGTTAACCAAGCCAACGATTGGTCGAACGAGTTTGGCTATTGGGGCGGAGCGAGGGTCGTGAATCCACCACAATAAACATTGCTCTCATCGGATAAA
The DNA here is from genome assembly GCA_903877395.1 of uncultured Planctomycetaceae bacterium. Lineage (GTDB taxonomy): Bacteria > Planctomycetota > Planctomycetia > Pirellulales > UBA1268 > BAIKAL-G1-2R. The sequence continues at coordinate 1,737 of CAIRDU010000120.1, read as the reverse complement.
GCATGCTTGTATTCGGTTAGAACCGAGCATTTCGGTTGACTCACGAAACGGGGAAAACGTCACAAAGGCGATGTCCTTCAGATAAAGAGGCTGAGAGGTCGCACCGGCCAAAAGACTCCTGTAGAGTGCGGTTGGCCGAGCGATCCTCTCGAATCAGGCCTGCGAACTAGGAAAGTGATTGAATGGTTTTTTTTTGCGTACTCGCCGCCATCTATGCTGCGTTTCTCGTGTGGCACGAGCCGTGGTTCTCACGGCGACTCAAGCCCGGGGAGGCCGCATCGCTTCTGCATGGGGAGTACGAGAACATGAAGGAGATGGATCCCCAAGAGCGGCGGGCATTTGAGGCGTTTATGGACGCCGACGATGGACGGCCGTTCTACATGTTGAACCTGATGCAGTATCGGGAGCGCGCCGAGTATCGAAGCGGGCTCCAACCCGATAGGAGCTCCGCCGCTGGAATGACCGGACGTGCGGCGGGGCGTCGCTACGAGCGGGTGGTGGTTCCCGAACTGCTCAAGCGTGGGTGCTATCCCGTCTTCGTGTCGCGCAAAATCGCCAATTTTCTCTCCGCTGGCAGCGGCAGCGACTTCTTCGAGGAAGTTGCCGTCGTCCGCTACCGCAGTCGAAGAGATATGCTGTCGATGGCAGCAAGCAAGTCTTTTCTCCAAGGCGTGCCGCACAAGTGGGCGTCGCTCGAGAGAACGGTCGTCGTGCCATGCCGGCTCATGTTGCTGCTCGACCTGCGAACACTTGTGCCGCTGATCCTGCTGGCCGCGTACGTTCTTGCGAGTAAGCGTTGAGACAAGCCCCCGAGACTCCTTGGAGCATTTCCATGACAAACAACAGGCCCAAAAGCATCCTTCTGAAAGTGGGGCTTCTGTGCCTGCTGGTAGCGGCTCTCGCCATGGCGGGTTTCATGATGATCGGCGGACGGCAGGGCATCCTGCTGCTCCTAGCCACGATGCGGCGGGCCGAACCAGCGGCCAACCGGCCGGTGGCGTGGGAGCAAGGGCCAGCTGAAACGTTAGAAAAGCGAAAGCCAAACATCATCGTCATCCTGGCCGATGACATGGGCTACAACGACATCACATTCAACGGCGGCGGCGTCGCGGATGGGGCCGTCCCTACGCCGCACATCGACTCGATCGGACGCGATGGCTGCAACTTTCCACTGGCGTATGCCGGGAATGCCACCTGCAGTCCGTCACGTGCGGCGCTCATGACCGGCCGGTATCCGACGCGTTTCGGCTTCGAGTTCACCAGTGCCCCGATCAACTTTGCCCGCGTGGTGGCATTGAACATGGGCAATCCGTTCCACAAGGCCATCTACCACCATGAGCGGGAAAAGGACGTGCCTCCCTTCCAGACTCAGGGCTTGCCCACGAGCGAGATCACAATCGCAGAATTGCTCTCCGAAGTGGGCTACCACACGGTGCACTTGGGGAAGTGGCATCTCGGCGAAACCGAGAAATTCCACCCGGAACGACACGGGTTTCACGAGAGCCTAGGATTTCTCGCGGGGGGCTCGATGTACGACGACCCGCACAACGCGAATGTTGTCAACGCGAAGCAATCATTCGATCCGATCGACCGCTTTTTCTGGGCGGCACAGCCCAGCGGCGTGCGGTTCAACGGCGGCCCCGTGTTTAAGACCGACGGCTACAGGACCGACTACCTCACCGATGAAGCGATCGCGGCCATGGAGGCCAACCGCCACAGGCCGTTCTTCATGTACCT
>CAIRDU010000119.1 GCA_903877395.1 uncultured Planctomycetaceae bacterium | reverse complement strand
TGAACGCGCGCACTGCAGGCTCTGGCGTGCCCCCAGAAATCCGAAATGGCCGAAGGCAACCTCAATACCCTTGGGAGTATGGATGACGCGGATGGGAACATTCCTTGAGTAAGAGCGCCCCTCCACCGTCGCCGGCTGCCTATTCAGCCAGTACACCCTGATGGAGTCGTTAGTGGTTGGCTCTGAGCTCGCCTTGAATCCAAGGGGCTCCACGACCGCGTCAAGAACCCGCAGAACCTCTTGCACATCCGGCCGATGGATTTCGATGGTGGCACTGTCGTTCGGGCGCTGGGGCACTGGGACGCAGATGCGCCTGAGCCCGACCGGGTCGCAGCCGGTGAGAAACACCGTCATCACCATTGAAGCGACAATGAACGTCCGCAATCGGCGTCCAGCTTGCTTGAGCAGGCCATCGCTGCAGAGAGGAAAAACTCTGCCCAGAGACGTTTCACGCCGAAGGTGAGCGCTGAATCGATGAGGAGCCCGAGCCCGGCGCGCGTTACGGAGTCGCATGCGATGCTTTGTTCGGCTTCAGGATCTTGATTTCTTTCAACATGACGGTGCTCCCATCCGGGTTCAAATACTCCAACGGGTACTCGCCTTCGGGCACCCTACCGAGCGAGACCCCTCTGACGACCGACGTACACTGGTTGTCTGCGATGCCCGTCACGACCTGAAGCTGGATTTTCTCCTTACGCCGTTGGACAACGATCTGCCGCACAACTTGAGAGGAGTTCATCGCGGTTGGTTTCACCGTAATGGTCTGTAGACCACTGACGTCGCAGAGAAGCGGCAAATAGGTGCTTCCGTCGGCCTCGACAACCGGGGCGTCAACGCGCAGACCTCCAACCGATTGCATCGCACCCCAAGATTGGCCTTGTGAGGTCAGCAGCCCCGCACCGGACGGGCAGGCGGCCAGCAACGGCGTGAGGAGGATCCTAGCCAGGTTACGGTTCATCATTCGTCTATGCCGAAAGTGAAATCCGACCGACCTCACGACGCGATCATGGCGGAGTCGTCATCCGGTGAAACCTCTCGTTTGACGATTCGCGGCTGATATTCGAGAAAACTGACAAGGTCTCCCACCGTCTGGACCTGTCCATAGAGCGGATTCTTCTCGACCCCCTCCATCGAGCGACGTGCGCGGAATGCGGCGTCTCTGGCAATGTCGTCCAAGTCATCTGGATCAATCCGTAAATCCTTCTCACACCGGTCTTGGCGACGAACTGGAACAGCTCTCCCATCCACCGACAGATGTCGCGATATCTCCTCGTAAACCGCCCGAATCAACCAAGTGTCGGCCGACCGATCAAAGGAGCGCGCGAACTGGCAAATGCTCCCCCCTTGTCGAGCAACGGCCAACCGGCGACGCGATCGCGTATCCCAAACCAGCTGGATCCCGACGCACACTCCGAAAACCGCCAGGAGAACACCCACCAGATAGGGTTGCTGCCAAAGCCAACCGGTGAGTCCCGCCAACAGCGCTGCAAGAAACAACCAGGCCCGGACAGGAGTCTTGTGAACCGGAGCCGCGGGCATTCTTCGCGATGGCACTTTCATGGGTATTTCATCGACGTTCCACGTCAGCGGCTTGGCACCTGCGCCAGCGACGGTCGGTTTTCGCCGCACAGCGACTCTCAATCATGGTAAAGTGCGGGATAGATGGAGCGCCCTGTCGCCGTTGCCAACTGGAAAACGACCCGCGCACAGCCCTGCTCTATCAGGATCAATTCCATCGATTCCACCTTCGCACGCAACCGTGGCTCTGGAAACTCGTGGCGCACCGGCTTCCCAATGATCACGACTGCAAGCTCTCGCTTAGGGGGTCACGCTCGCAATCGCCGTCGCCAATGTCTGATCCGTGGCGGTGATGCGTGCGGTTTGACCGGGTGTCCAAAGACGGATGCCGTCCGGCCGCTCGCAATCGATGACCATGTCCGCCCGTCGCGGCAACCGAGGTCGGTGACGCTGTACATCGACTGGGGCATCCCGACCTCAGCGTCATGTTTCTTGAACTCGGCGAGCGTCACGCGCTCTGGACCCGAGCAGCCAGACAGGAGCCGGGCGAGGAGAAGGGGGTGTGAGTCGTTTCATGACATGCTCAGCCGGCTCAACCGCGGAACTGAGCGGCGGGCGGCCAGTGGTGTTCGAATTAGAAACTAACGTGGCCCACCCGCGTTCGGTCCATTGATTTGGCCGAAGTTCTCCAGTTGCCCATCGTCATAGAGCCAAACGCCATCTATCCATTTGCGAAACCCGATTCCAGACTTGGTTTTCGGGGGAGGATTGACTCCGACGGCGTAGATCATCAGCCCGAATGGATTGGCTACGTCGCTGAAATCAATTCCGAGCGAATTCGTCGACACGGAAATGAACGTGGGCTTCAGCCGCCGAATGGCCTTGGGGACATCAGATGATGAAAGACTGATGCTGCCGACGAATTCTTGTCTGCTTACAAGGAACGCGCGGCCAGCATCCCGTAACTCGATCGGGTTTGCCGCCAAGACGCGCCTCACCATCCGCTTCTGCTGCCAGACGTAAAAGGCACTGGAATCCAGCACCGAAAGCGTCGCAATCACAGCGCCGAGGATGGCGAGGAGAATGACAGCGTTGCGAGTCCTGGGCAT
>CAIRDU010000118.1 GCA_903877395.1 uncultured Planctomycetaceae bacterium | reverse complement strand
ATTTCCCCGTCGGGCCCCTGCACCTGCAAGTGCCAGCGAAAGCGGTCGCGTAGGCGAGTGATCGGAGCCGGCGCGGGCCCCAGAACACGGAGGGCCACGGGGTTGGCACGGGTGGCCACCTCCACACGGAGCCGATCGGCAATGTGCGTGGCCCAATTGGATACGGCCTGCTCGTCGACGCTCCGCACAACGATGCGCACGATACTGCCAAACGGCGGATATGAGAGAGCCTCGCGGATCGGCAATTCGCTACGCACAAAAGCCTCGTAGTCGTGGCTGGCTGCGGCCAAAATTGCCGGATGATCGGGAGTGCTCGTCTGCACAACCACGCGTCCGCCCAGCGGCCCACGGCCACTGCGGCCCGACACCTGCGTGACGAGTTGGCAGGTGCGTTCAGCCGCGCGGAAGTCGGCTAGATGAAGCGCCGCATCTGCATTGACCACACCCACAAGCATCACGGCGGGAAAGTCGAGCCCCTTGGCAATCATTTGAGTGCCAACCAAAATATCGATTTCGCGGGCGCGAAATGCGTCGAGCGTGCGTTCGTGGCTGCCTCGCGATCGCATGGTGTCGGTGTCCATGCGGGCCACGCGGGCTTCCGGAAAACAGGCACGGATCTGCTCTTCAAGTCGTTGCGTGCCGGTGCCTCGCTGGGTGAGTTCTGGGGCGTTGCAAGCCGGGCACTTGCCTGGAAGCCGTGAGACGAGCCCACAGCCGTGACAGATGCCACGGTTGCCGGGTTGATGGAGCGTCAGTGCAATATCGCATTGCGGACAACGCGCCGTGTGTCCGCAGGCGCGGCACTGCACATGCGTGGCAAACCCACGACGATTCAAAAGGAGCATCACTTGGCCGCCACCCGCGAGCGCCCACTTGATGCCCGCCGTGAGGCGTGGGCTCACAGCACCCAGCGACCGGCTCTTTGGATCGCGCAGATCAACGGTGAGTACGGCCGGTAGTTGCGATCCTCCCACTCGATTGGCCAATGCACACATTTTCCACTCTCCCCGCAGGCAGCGGGCGAATGTCTCCAGCGACGGCGTTGCCGAGCCAAGCACCAGCGGCACTCCCTCGGCTTTCGCGATCCACTCGGCCACGTCACGCGCGTGATAACGGGGCGCAGTGGCCTGCTTAAATGAGGTTTCGTGTTCCTCGTCGATGACGATCAAACCCAGCCGCGGTGCTGGCGCAAAAATCGCGCTGCGAGCCCCAACAATCACACCCACGCGACCGGCAGAAATTTCCCGCCATTGAGCGTGCCGTTCGGTGGCCGTGAGGTGGCTGTGCAGCACGGCCACGCTGCCAAAGCGGGCGCGAAAGCGATCGCAGGTTTGCGGAGTGAGGCTGATTTCCGGAACCAGCACAATCGCCTGCTTGCCGTAAGAGAGCGTTTCCTCGACCGCCTGCAGGTAGACCTCCGTTTTGCCGCTGCCCGTAACGCCGAAGAGGACGATCGTTTCATGGCGGCCGGCGCGCAGCGGCGTTAGAATCGCTTCGAGCGCACTGGATTGGGCCGACGAGAGTTGCTCGGGCCGATCGTGGCTGATCGGTGTGCGGTCGCTTTTCACCAGTCCGCTTTTCAGAAGGCGGGTGGATCGCTCGGTCGATCCGGCCTGCGTCAAGAGACCGCACCGGAGCAGTCGGCTGATGATGGCCTTACTAGCACCCGACTGCCGCGAGAGTTCCTCTGCTGTGATAGCCGTTGCGGCCGCAGCGAGGACCTGGAGTTGCGAGGGCGTGGGCTTTCGAACCGATGTCGCTCCTGTGGCCACAAGCAACGGTGCCATCCGCGAACGCCTCTGCAGTCGCACGCCTGCGGGCAAAACGGCCTCCAACACTTCGCCCCAGCGGGCCATCCAACGCCGCGACATCCATTGCGTGAGGTCGAGCATGCGGGGCGACAGAAGCGGCGAGTCATCCTCTACGCCGGCGACACTCTTGAGCGGCGTTGACGGCAGCTCTCCGGATCGAATCGCAACACAATAGGCGATGCGTTCGCGATTGGCTCGTCCCAGCGGCACTCGCACCCGGCGGCCGGGCTCGACTGTAGCCAGAAGCGACTCCGGCACCAGATAATCGAGCGGTTTCTCAACACCATCCGGCAGAACGACCGTGGCAATCGTGCCCCGACGCGCATCATCCTCCACCCACTGAGGTTGGCTTTCGAAGAGCTGTCGCTGGCTCGTATGATGGTCTGCCATACGAGCGATTAGAGCAGAGAAAAAAGGCGTCGAACACCATCGCGTGTTTGTTATGCAGAAAGGGTGCGTGGATGAGAATCGGGATTTTTGGCGGCAGCTTCGATCCGGTACATACCGGCCACTTGATCGTGGCAGAGTGCTGCCGTGAGCAAGCGTCGTTGGATCGTGTACTCTTTGTGCCGGCGGCCATTCAGCCCCACAAGCAGGATCGATCTCTGGCCACAGGGGCTCACCGCCTCGCGATGTTGGCACTGGCCACAGGGGGCCATCCATCCTTTGCAGTTTCGAGCGACGAAGTGGATCGCGGTGGAGTGAGCTATTCTATCGAGACGGTGCAGAGTCTCTCGTCGCACCACTCTGGCGACGAACTGCTCCTGATTCTTGGCCCCGACGCACTAGCCGGTCTGCCGACATGGCGAGAACCAGAAAAGATTCTTTCCATGGCGAAACTCATCGCTGTGGAACGGGCAGGCATCGATACAATCGCGACGGTTCTAGACACGGCCAGCCTTGCCTCGCTGCTCGGCCCCGCTGGCGTCGCAGCAGTCGTGGCCTCGCGGGTGATCTGCTCGGCGATCGGCATCCGCGCAAGCGACCTCCGGTCGGCCGTGGCCGCGGGCCACAGCATCCGTTACCGCACGCCCAGGGCTGTCGAGCAATACATCGCATCGCACGGGCTTTACCGCACAGCCTGAGCGCATACTCGAAGTGGGGTTCGTTCTATAAAAGTGTTGCGGGGACTGGCTCATTTTCCAACAGAT
>CAIRDU010000117.1 GCA_903877395.1 uncultured Planctomycetaceae bacterium | reverse complement strand
CTTTTATCCGATGAATAAAAAGCGAAAGGTGACGGAAAATTGGTTTTTACTTCCGATCGCCGAACGCACTCGACTGATGGCCGAACACGGTCGTACCGGCATGACATTTGGTGGCCGCGTCACGCAATTGATTACAGTGAGCGTGGGTCTTGATGACTGGGAGTGGGGCGTGACGCTCTGGGCTCGGCGGCCCGACTTCCTGAAGGAAATTGTCTACAAGATGCGTTTCGACGAGGCGAGCGCCCGGTATGCGGAGTTCGGCCCATTTTACACCGGCTATGTGACCTCCGGCGCAGAAATTCTGGCCCATTGCCACATCTAGTGGAGTGCTTCAGCCTATTGGGGTTTTATCGAGGGTGGCCCTTGCGCGGCGCACCCTTCCACTTGACCTGTCCCCACAGATGAGGTTCAACCACGAACTCCTCGTCGGCGTGAAGTGCATGTGAACACGCTTGTGTCGCGACAGCCACGCCTTCACCCGAGGGTGTTTGTGGGTCGTCAACAATCATGTGGATGTCGAGGTCCTGCGGAGTCCTGCTTCGTGCCGCAGCGACCGGGGTAGAGAGGCAGGCTTTTCTGGGTGCGCTCGAGAGCCTAAATCTGGCTCTTTTCGTTGGCATAGAACACCGATGCATGTTCGGGGGGATTGAGATACAGGCCAACCACGTCGGTCAACTTCTCAACGAACTGCGGGTCATTGCTCAGCTTAAACGAGCGAATCCGATGCGGCTTCAACTCAGCAACGATGTCTTTGTTCATTCGAGCCGTAGCGGCCAAAAGCACGATCTTCGCTCGCAGCACGAGCGAGTCGGCGTCACCGTGCTCGATGCAGCGTGGGGGAGAGATCAGGAGAGACGAAGAAGAGCGGCGACAGTTCGGAGATCGAGGAGAGCATCGCTGCAGCAATCGGTGGTGAGCGATGCTCTTACGAAAAGTGGTGCCGTTGAAGGGGGGCAGGTCAGTGAGCTGAAGGCAAACCGCAATCGCGACACGTGAGGCCTGACTTCTCGCGTAGGGGAAGGAGCGGGGCTATTCGAAACGCTCACTTTTTGTCTATTTTAGCCCGAGAAAAAATGATTTCGACTTCGGTATCTCGCGGCGGCACGCGTCCTTCAAAGACCTCGAAGACCAACGCTTCGTTTGACTGCGAACTCTCGACCGGTAGGTCAAGGGTTGCCGTGGGAAAGTTGGAGACGCAGATTAGATCGCCGCCATCAGCTTGGTAATACTCCTTGCCGTCGGTGGGGTCTGTCCAGAACGAACTGCCCGCAAACACCCAGTCGTCTTGCATCGGCTTTCCAGTGCGAGCGTTGCGGATCCACTCTTTGGCGTTTGATTCTGCATCCGTTCCATCCGGCTTTTTCCATCGCATGCGGACGCACACCGGTGGCCCTGTGGCCGCCACATATTCTGGATCAAATGAGACGGGCTTGCCGGGTTCGAGACCGATTGCCAGGAGCCCAGCGTGGACGAGTCGGGCGGTCGCTCGCACGGCCACGATCGACTCATGTTCCTTGGTTTGGCGGGGGCAGGCGAAAAACTCGATTGCGCCCTTGTCCAACGCAATGAGTCCGCCGACGACGACTTCCTTCGCTTTGGAGTCAATCCACACATCCTCATCCGGAGAAAGGCGTTTGAGCTCTGGATGCCGATCGGCCGCAATGCACATACAGGACGCAACCACAATCGATGCGATCCAGCCGCTTGACAGGGCATGGCGGCGCGGCAGAAGCACGCCCGCTTGGGGCAGGGGGGCTCTAGGCAAAATCGCATGCGGCATGTGGCACCCCGTGAACGGTGGCGGATTCCTCAGGT
>CAIRDU010000116.1 GCA_903877395.1 uncultured Planctomycetaceae bacterium | reverse complement strand
GATGCCTGCAAACGTGAGCAGGTTTGTGACTGCCAGCAGCGAGCCGCGTCGGGCCGCGGGGCTCTGCTCCTGAAAATAGGCCTCCAGCGGCACATCAAACACGCCCGCACCAAAACCCAAGAGACTCAGCGCAACCGCCGCGAACCACCAAGCTAATCCATAGGAACCGTCCGCTAAAAAGATCGGCTGCGGCGAGCACGCCAGGCACACTGACGCCACTGCCATCACGATCGCACCAATCGGCACCAACCCTCGGTTCACTCCTCGCGGCGAAAGCCTACCGGCGCAGAGACTGCCTAGGCCGATGCCGAGGACCAAGGAAAGCAAGAGCGGCACAACCTGGCTCTGCGAGGTGGCGCCTCCTTCGCTCGCAAACTGATCCACGTTGAGTTGTGCAACTGCGCCTAAAGCCCAGAAAAAAACGATTCCAGCGGCGGTTGCCGATAATTCCCTTCTGCGAAAAAGATCCGCCAGATCGGCTCCCGTACGAGCCATCGCATTCCATGGAGGCCGCATGGTCGGAGCGGCAGCCACTCGCGGCACGAGCATCCATGCGGCGATCCAACCAGCTACAGCCAGCCCGATTAATACAATGGCAGCAGGCACGGCGTGAGCCACCATGGGAGCCGAGTGCACCACGCTATCGCTGCCTGGCACGGGCGTGGAATCGGCCAGCCAGTTGCCGCCGGCCATGCCCACCAGCGTCGCGACAAGCGTTGCCATCGCAAAAATTCCGTTGGCGTGCGAGAGCTTGTTGGCTGGCACTATTTCCGGGATCGTGCCAATAACGCTCGGTGCCAACAGCGCAGCCTGACAACCGATCACCACCACGGTGCCCAAGAGCAGCCAGAGTCCGGCGGGGAGGCCAATGAACGAGTCGCCCGATCGCACGCCCCATGCCACAGCAGCGGCAGCGGCAGCGGCAATCAGAATCTCCGCAAATTTGCACCACATGATCACCGATCGCTTGGGGTAGCGGTCAGCCAAATAGCCAGCCAGCCATGCCAGCAGTACAAACGGCAGCACAAACCCCGCGGTGCCAACCGTCAACACCACCGCCACCTGCCCGCCATCCACGGCCTGCTTTCCCAAGCCGATCGCCAGCCATCGCAAGACGTTGTCGTTGGCGACAGTCAGCACCCTCAGTGCCACAAGGGCAGTGAATCCAGAGCCAGCCCTCACATCGTGCCTCTGATCTTCTTTTTGGTCGGTGCTTTGGGCGTCTTTTTTGTGGTCTGAGGGGGTCTGCTGCATGGCCATGATTTCCAACTGTCTGCTTCAGAAAATACGTAATGAACCCAAGAAATGGGCTTCCAGCCCCATACCTTTTACCCATCTTCACCGCTGCGATGTTGAACTTTGCGGGCGGTTTGCAGGAGGGGCGGGTTGGGCGTATTCTCCATGGAGCGGTCTGCTCGAGGCAAGGCCGTTCTCAAAACAGTTCTCAACACACGGGAATCCCAATGAACACTTCGCACTCGTTTCATTTATGTGTCTGTGCTTTGAACCGTTTTCGAACGGGGCAACTCGCTGCCGTGAACCTCTCTTGCGTCACCTCTTGCGTCACTGTTGTTGTCTGGATCGCTGCTGCATTCGGGTGGATGACTCCCTCAGATGCCCAAACAATTGTCTACCGGCCAGTGGTGCCAATGTTTGCTCCGGCGGCTGGCCCGTACGTCGCCAACTACACGCCCGCTGGCAATTACGCAGCCGTGACGGCGTTCTCACCGCCCATGATCGAAGCCATGCCGATGCCCGTGGCTCCCATCCCGATTGCAGCTATGGTGCCATCCAGTTCGAGTGCTGTGACAAGCTATTACGCACCTCCGCAGGCCACTGCGATGACTGCCTACTATGCTCCTACCACTGCCTACTCTGCGCCTACCACTGCGTTCTATGCGCCTACCACTGCCTACTATGCTCCCAGCTATGCAACGCCGGTTTATTCTTCCGCGCCCGTGACAGCCTATTATGTCCCGGCGCAGATCTACCGACGAGGCCTGTTCGGGGCCTACCGCCCAGTGCGTTCGGCGTACTACTACCCGGGCTATTGAACGCCAATCGAAACTGAACCCCAGTTGAAACCAAGCCCCACGCTCTTCTTGGATCGCCTGACTTTGTTTCTTGTCCGTCCGATGCTGACATCTATAGTACGTCATCTCGATGTAGGATTTCGTCGGTAGTTGCGATAGCTCGTGTTGTCCTCCACCGTCTGCAGAAGTGTTCGGATGACTCGTACGGTCAATATCATCGGTGCTGGCCCCGGCGGGTTGGCCTGTTCCATGCTTCTGGCGAAGGCCGGTCTGCGAGTCCGCGTGCTCGAACGGCTCGACGTGCCCGGTGGACGCACCAGCACAATCTCCACGCCCGAAGGCTTTCGGTTCGATCTGGGCCCTACATTTTTTCTCTACCCGCGAGTCCTAGAAGAAATTTTTTCCGCCTGCGGCTACGACCTACGACACGAAGTGGAGATGGTGCGACTGGACCCGCAGTACCGATTGGTATTCGGCTCCGGCGGCGAACTGTTGGCAACCCCCGATATCGATCGCATGGAGGCAGAAGTCTGTCGGCTGTCCCCAGCCGACCACGGATCCTTCACCAGATTTATGGAGGCTACTCGCAAAAAGTTTACGCGGTTTGCCCCGTTTCTTGAAAAGTCCTTTGAGAACTGGCTGGATTTGGCGAATTTCGATCTCCTCAAACTGATACCGCTGCTCAAGCCTTGGAAAAGCCTCGACTCCGAACTCGGCACGTTTTTCTCCGACGAACGGATCCGTCTGGCCTTTACGTTTCAGTCGAAATATTTGGGCATGTCGCCATTTCGCTGCCCAAGCTTGTTTTCGATCTTGTCGTTTCTGGAATACGAGCATGGCGTGTACCACCCAATCGGCGGTTGCGGTGCTGTCTCGACGGCCATGGCAAGAATCGCCCAAGAGATGGGTGTGGAGATCCACTATGAAGAGGCGGTTGAGTCCATGCGGTTTGAAGGCCGACGCATCCGGGCGGTACGTACGTCGCAGAACGAATACGAAGCCGATGCTACGGTGATCAACGCTGACTTCGCCCGCAGCATGACGCGACTGGTGCCAGATCGACTGCGGCGGCGATGGAGCGATCGAAAGATCGCTGCCAAACGATTTTCTTGCTCGACATTCATGCTCTATCTCGGCATTGATGGCCGCTACGATTCAATTCCCCACCACTCCATCTACCTTTCCAAAAACTACCGAGAGAATCTTGCCGACATTGAAACCCGGCATGTGCTAGGCAGCGACCCTTCATTCTATCTCCAAAACGCCTGCGTCACCGACCCAACGCTCGCCCCGACTGGAGCTAGCACGCTGTATCTGCTTGTGCCGGTTACGCACCGCCATCCCAATGTCGACTGGCGTCGCGAAGCCCCGCGATTCCGTGAAATCGCGATCAATCAACTCGACAAAATTGGTGTGTGCGGCGTGCGAGAGCGGATCCGCTACGAGCGAATGATCACTCCCGACAATTGGCAGGATGACTACGAGATCTACCGCGGGGCAACGTTCAATCTCTCGCACGACCTTGGGCAGATGCTGCACATGCGGCCACACAACCGGTTCGAAGATTTGGAAAGCATGTACTTGGTTGGTGGCGGCACCCATCCCGGCAGCGGCCTGCCCGTGATCTACTCTTCTGCCCGGATTACCTCACAGCTCCTTCTTGACGATCTGGGTGTGGTCGCCACCGGTAACGCTCCCAGCCGAAAACAATTCCCTCCGATCTGCACCGAGGAGCCCGCGGCATCCATCTAGGCTGCGGTCAAGCATGGCATTCATGACATTCATGGTTTATCGCTCGGCCCCCCCAGCATCACTCTGAACACTTACCTGAGCCCAGACGAGTAAAGAAGGCCGCGAACCAATGCCCCGGACACACCCCCGTGAACGCAATCGTGTGGTCGTAATCGGCGGCGGCCTCGGCGGCTTGGCTTCCGCCTGCACGCTCGCGGCCCGTGGGTATGCCGTAACTCTCTGCGAGAAAAATGCGTGGATCGGCGGGAAGGCAGCCGTTCTGGCCGAGCAGGGCTTTCGGTTCGATATGGGACCGACAATCCTCACGATCCCAAGAGTGCTCAAGCGGATTTTTGCAGAGGCCGGTCGAGAGCTCGAAAGCGTTCTGGACCTAGTGCCCCTCGACCCACAGTGGCGGAGTTTCTTTTGCGACGGCTCGACGCTAGATCTCGTTTCTGACGTCGAACAGATGCGGGCTACACTCGACACCTACGCCCCCGGCACAGGTTCTGGCGATGGCTACGCTAAATTTATGTCGCTTGCTGAGCGTTTGCACAAACTCTCGAATGACTTTTTCTTTTGGCGTTCTGTGGGCGGCATAAAGGACATGTTCGACCCTTGCCGCAGCCTCACGCTCTCACTTATCAAGGAAGTGATCGGCATGCGTCCGGGGCACAGTGTAGCGGGTACCGTGCGATCCTTTGTGAAGGACGCTCGCACCGCGCAGATGCTCGATCATTTCACGCAATATGTCGGCAGCGCCCCCGATGCTTCGCCAGCTGTGCTCTGCGGCATCGCCCACATGCAGGCGCACGACGGAGTGTGGTATCCGCGTGGCGGCACTGGCGCGGTGCCACGGGCGTTGGCGAGCTTGGCGGTAGACCTTGGCGTGAACATCCGCACGGGCACGGGAGTGCGGCGGATCATCGTAGAAAACGGGAAGGTGGGTGGCGTGGAAACGGAGCAGGGAGAAACCATCCTCGCGGCCGCTGTCATCAGTAATTCCGATAGTGTTCGCACCCATCGCGAACTCATTGAAGGGCTGCCGCAGGAACGTTTTCTCAAACGCCGCACGTACGAACCAGCCTGCTCGGGCGTGGTGCTCTATCTGGGCCTCGACACTCGCTATGAGCAACTACTCCACCACAACTTTGTTTTTTCGGCTGACCCACACGAAGAGTTTGAAGCAATCTACCATCGCGGCGAACCGGCCCCCGACCCCACCTGTTACGTCTGCGCCCCGGCGGTGACGGATCCCGATGTTGCGCCTGCCGGCGGCGAGTCGCTCTATGTGCTGGTACACACACCCTACCTGCGTCCCCATCACGATTGGTCGAAAATGTTTCCCGCCTACCGCCGGAGAATCATTGACAAAATAGAACGGACTGCGGGCCTCAAGAATCTCGAACGGCACATCGTGTTTGAAAAGTCGCTCACTCCACAGGACATCCATAATCGCTACCACGTCCTCGACGGCGCCATCTATGGCTTGGCCAGTCACGGCCGATTCCTTGGCGCATTTAAGCCGGCGAACCGTTCCCCCGATATCAAGGGGCTCTATATGGCCGGTGGTTCCGCGCATCCAGGGCCCGGCATGCCAATGGTGCTGATGTCGGGCTGGATCGCAGCAGACTGCGTTGATCAAGATAAACTCGTTGAACAGTCTGACGCCCCGCGGCCAGTTGCGTGTGCCGTCTAGGCCAAGTCACCCGCGGCCAGCAGTCGGCGAAATGCCAACAGAAACGATCGACACGCATGGGCATGGAACAGAACGTTATTCATCCTCGACAGGGCGCGCAAACTGATTCGCCTCGGCAACGGCTTCCCCCGTTCTCAGCATTCTTGAACGGGTGGTTTATGTTTTATGTGCAGCGGTATCTGCGGCAGCATTTTCATGCGGTGCGCTTGCTCGCGGCAACGAATTCTTCGGCCCCATGCCCGAATGGCCCCTGTACACATGACGAAAATGACCACCCTGATATTGGCAGCGAACCGATTATTCTCTACACAAACCACCCGAGTTGGTGGGATCCGCTCGTCTTCCTCACGATTGCCGCCAAGCTCTACCCTGGCCGGCTCAGCTACGGCCCAATCGATGCTCGCGCGCTTGGCAAATATCGCTTCATGGAGCGGATTGGATTTCTGGGCATCGATCAAGACACGTGGAGAGGCTCCGCACGCTTTTTGCGTATGGCCCGCGCGGCACTCCATCGCAGCGACGTGATCTTCTGGATTACAGCCCAAGGCGAATTTGTGGATCCCCGGCAGCGCCCCGTGGCCATCCGACCGGGCATTGGACATGCTGCCGAAGGCGCGTCCCGCGGCCTGATCGTGCCGCTGGCTGTGGAATATCCATTCTGGACAGAACGTTTTCCTGAAGCCCTAGCCGCCTTTGGCCCCGCCATGCGTCTTGCAGACGCGCCAAATCGCAGTGCCGCGGATTGGAACCGCTTGCTCGCCCAAGCCCTTGAAGCCACTCAGGATCGGCTTGCAGAGGCAGCGCAGCGGCGAGACCCCACCGCTTTTCGAACGATTGTGTCGGGCCGCGTGGGCGTGGGTGGTGTCTACGATTGGATCCGTTGCATAGCCGCGTGGTGCCGGGGCCGGAAGTTTGATGCTGCCCATGAAAATTGGGATGACAAGATAGCGAGCCCCCGAGCCGCACACAACGAGGCGTCTCAATGAGCCCATTGGCCCTTGGATTGCTCGCCTCACTGTCACTGGTATTGGCCGCACTTCCAGCATGCCTCACGCTCGCTAACCTCTTGGTATTTCGCCGCGCACCACAACCCGCCGGCACAGCAGTGCCGACTGTGTCGGTTCTCGTTCCAGCCCGCGACGAAGCCGCTGGAATCCAACGGATGGCCATGGCCGTTCTGGCCAGTTGCGGAGTCGACCTCGAACTCGTCGTACTCGACGACGGCAGTCGCGATGCCACAGCCTCGATCATCGAGGAATTATCAAAGAGCGACACCAGAGTACGCCTTGTGCGAGGCCGCCCGCTGGAGGCCGGTTGGTGCGGCAAGCAACATGCGTGCGCCCAGTTGGCCGAGGCAGCTAGGCACAACCTCTTTGTCTTCTTGGATGCCGACGTGTCGTTGGCACCCAACGCGATTGCTCGCAGCGTAGCGTTTCTAGACCAGTCGGGCACATCGCTGGCCAGTGGATTTCCCCTTCAGCTCACTGGTTCATTTTTGGAGTGGTTGCTGCTGCCGCTCATTCACTTTCTGTTGCTTGGCTATTTGCCGCTGGGGATTAGCCGCCGAAACAACTCGCCGGCCCTAGCGGCCGGTTGCGGACAACTGTTTCTTACCTATCGCCATGCGTATCTCAAAGCCGGCGGCCATGCCGCCATACGCTCGTCGCTCCACGACGGAATCAAACTGCCGCGTGCGTACCGCCGCGTCGGCCTCACAACAGACGTATTTGACGCATCCGATATCGCCCGCTGTCGGATGTACACCCGTAGCTTCGATGTACTTCAAGGCCTCTCAAAAAATGCCACCGAGGGGGTTGGGAGCCCACGCACAATTGTGCCGTTCACGGTGCTCTTGGCTGGCGGTCAGGTGCTTCCTGTGGCGCTCGTTGCGTTCGGAATGGCAACGGGGTGGCACCACTGGCCAACGTGGGCCATCCCGATCGGCTGCGTTGCCGCAGCCTGCGTTTTTCTACCGCGATTGCTGGAAACTGCCCGGTTCGACCAGAGTGTTCTGAGCAGTCTGGCACACCCGCTAGGAATCCTTCTGTTCCTGGGAATCCAGTGGTTTGCTCTGGCCCGCCGTCTGCTTGGCTTTCGCACCAGTTGGCGAGGGAGGTCGCTTGTGCCGCAGTGATCGCCCACTGCCTATGCTAGAATCTGACCCACTATGAGCTGTGTGTATGTCTACGATGTGATCGTAATTGGAGCCGGCCACTCCGGCGTGGAAGCGGCCTCTGCGGCAGCGCGTCTCGGGGCGAAGACGGCGCTACTCACAGTGAATTGTGACACTGTCGGACAGATGAGTTGCAATCCGGCGATTGGCGGCGTGGGGAAGGCCCAGTTGGTTCGTGAGGTGGATGCTTTGGGCGGTGTGATGGGCCGCGCAATTGATGCTACCGGACTCCAGTTTCGCGTGCTCAACCGCTCGAAGGGGCCGGCGATGCACGGACCGCGAGCGCAGGCCGACAAGAAGCACTACCAAATGGAAGTGAAGCGACTCATTGAGGAAACCGATGGCCTCGATCTTCGTCAGGAAACAGTCGAGGATCTGCTTGTTGAAAATCCGCATCTGCACGCAGCGGAGTCGCCTGAACACACCCAGCCGGCGTGGCGAATCCTAGGTGTGCGAGTGCGAGGCGGTGCCGAGTACCGGGCCAAAACAGTCGTACTCACGACCGGCACGTTTTTACAGGCCGTCATGCACACCGGCGAATCCCGAACGCCCGGTGGCAGGGCGGGAGAGGGAACCACTTCGGGGGTGAGCCGATCGCTGGAGCAGATGGGCATTCGACTTGAGCGGTTCAAGACAGGCACTCCCTGCCGGCTCTCGGCCAAGTCGATCGATTTTTCCAAGCTCGACGTACAGGAGGGCGACCCCGAGCCGCAGCCGTTTTCTTTCTTGACCGACCGCATCGACTGCCAACAACTCGTCTGCTGGATCACTCGCACAACGCCTGAGATCCACGATCTTATCCGGGCAAATCTCCACCGCGCGCCGATGTTTACCGGCCAGATCGAGTCTCGCGGCCCCCGATACTGCCCGAGCATCGAAGACAAGGTCGTGCGGTTTGCTGACCGAGAAAGTCATCAGCTTTTTCTGGAGCCAGAGGGCCGCCAGACGCATGAGATTTACGTCAATGGCATTTCGACAAGCCTGCCTCGCGACGTGCAGGATCAAATGATTCGCCTAGTGCCTGGGCTCGCCAAGGCGCAGATCATGCGGTACGGCTATGCGGTCGAATACGACTACTGTCCCCCAGATCAACTGACCACGTCACTGGAAAGCAAGCGTGTACGGGGGCTATTCTTTGCCGGCCAGATCAATGGCACCACCGGCTACGAGGAGGCCGCTGCCCAAGGCATTGTTGCTGGAGTGAACGCAGCCCAGCAATCCGCTGGACGCGAGCCGCTTGTCCTCCAGCGCGACGAATCATATATCGGCGTACTGATCGACGATCTCGTAACACGAGGCGTCGATGAACCCTACCGCATGTTCACTAGCCGCGCCGAGCACAGGCTCTCCCTGCGACACGACAATGCCGATCGCAGGCTCACGCCCACAGCGATCCGGCTGGGACTGGCCAACGAGGAAAGGATCCGTCGCTTCGAGACAAAAACCAGCGAGATCGCCTGTGCTCTCGAAATGCTCGGCAGTAAGCGAGTCGGCGGAGTGCTGCTGGAAGACATGCTCAAGCGGCCCGATTCTCGCTGGGAGCAGTGCGTGGCAGCGATGCCGTCGCTGGCCGAGGTGTCGCGAGAATCGGCAGGGCAAATCGTCAGCGACATTCGCTATGCCGGGTATCTCTCGATGGAGCGAGAGCAGATCCGACGACGGAAGCAGCAGGGTGGCCGCGTGATTCCTGCGGGTCTTGATTACGCCGAAGTGCGGCACCTGCGGGCCGAAGCGCGGGAAAAACTGCAGCGTGTGCAGCCGCAGACATTTGCGCAAGCTGGCCGAGTGAGCGGCGTGACTCCGGCCGATCTGGCGCTGGTGCTGATGCATCTGGAGGGCCGCGTGGGCAGGGCATGAAGCCCGGCTAGGTCACTCATGCGAATCGTTCATATTACGGCCGGGGCAGGGGGGCGGCTGTGCGGATCGTGCCTCCACGACAACGCCCTCGTGCGGGCATTGCAAGCGAGGGGCTGCGACGCAATCCTTGTGCCAGCCTATGTGCCCACAATGACCGATGAAGAAAATGTCTCCGAACACAAAATTGTTTTCGGTGGCGTGAATGTCTGGCTTCAGGAGCACGTGCCGCTGTTTCGCTACACGCCGTGGTTTCTCGATCGGCTGCTCGACTCTCATCGCCTCCTCGAATGGCTTTCCCGCTACACCGGCTCGGTGCGGCCAGCGGATCTGGGATCGCTCACAGTCTCCACCCTTAAGGGCGAAGATGGGCACCAGCGCAAGGAAGTGGCCAAGCTCACTGACTGGCTCACCCGCAACGCACGCCCAGATATCGTCCATCTCTCCAACGTGCTACTCGTCGGCTTGGCGAAGCGAGTGCGGGAAGCCAGTGGCGCAAAGATTGTTTGCAGCCTGTCAGGCGAGGACATTTTTATCGAACAGATTCCCGAACCGCATTACTCTGCGATCAGAATGCTGCTGCGTCAACGCGCTAGCGATATCGATCACTTTGTGGCGCTCAATCATTCCTTTGCCGACTTCATGGCCGACTATCTCAACGTGCCGGCGGCGAAAATATCGACTGTGCCTCATGGGGTCGATCTGGCTGGGTTTCCACCCACTCCGCCGGATCTGATCGAGCGACGGCGAGCGAGGGGGGGGAAGCTCGTGATCGGATCCCTGGCCCGGGTCTGCCCAGAAAAGGGGCTGGAACAACTCGTCAGGGCGTTGGCGATCCTAGTGCCGCACGACAACCTGGAATTGGTGGCCGCCGGCGCGACCATCGCTACTGAACGAGCCTATCTGGATCAGTGCCACGCCACAGCGGCAAAACTAGGCGTGTCCGAGAGATTTCATTGGCTCGGGCAGATCGACCGTCCTGCTAAAATCAGGTTGCTTGAATCCATCGATGTCTTCGCGATGCCAACAACACACCCAGAAGCCAAGGGCATTCCGATGATTGAGGCTTTCTGCGCCGGCGTGCCTGTGGTAGCGCCAGCGGCCGGCGCATTTCCAGAATCCATTGCCACAAACAACCCTACGGGCCTACTTCATGCGCCAGGCGATCCGGTAGATCTGGCCCGCGCAATTAAATCGCTGCTGGATGACCCCCAACTCGCCGCAACACTGGGCCGCAACGGCTACGCCCATGCTCGCTTGCATCACACGCTCGATACGATGGCAGTAGGTCACGAGGAGATCTACGCCCGCATGATGGCAAAGCACTGAGGCAACGTTTTTCGGGTGTCTCCTCGCGATGGTTTTTTCTCTGTCGGGCTTTGCACCGATGGATAGCTCAAAAGGATCGAACCATCCGTGCGCTATGCTCGTCGCAGTTCCGTCAGTTCGATCGCTTCAAGCCTCGTTTGTGTGCTTACCGGGCAACAGGATTGAGGCCGTCACGCTCGCGCCGATCAGCCCCACAACGATCACAAGCGATAGCCACGGCGGTACGAGGTGCCCCGTGGCATGGTGATCCCAGTCCCCATAGCCGGCCAGCCATTCGTTATGTCGAGCCGCCTCGGCCATCATCTTGGTCCCCACAAAGACGAGCACAGCCGAAAGGCCGTAGTTGAGAAATCGAAAGAGATCCATCACGCCGGCCAGTAGGAAATAGAGAGCGCGAAGACCGAGGATCGCGAACACGTTGGATGTAAAGACAATAAACCGGAAGTACGGGGCATCTTGAGTCACCACGCCAAAGATCGCTGGCACGCTGTCGACGGCAAAGAGCACGTCTGTGCTTTCCACCACAAGCAGCACGAGAAACAGGGGCGTGGCCAAGAGTTTCCCGCCCTCGCGAACGAAGAATCGATCGCCGGTCTGCTGGGTGGTGACGGGAATCACCCGACGCACCAACTTGAGCAGGAAATTGTCTTCGGGATGCACCTCCTCGTCGCCGAAAGCCAACTTGATTCCGGTGTAGATCAGAAAGGCACCGAACAGCCAGAAAAGCCACTTGAACCGTTCGATCAACTCGGCTCCCACAATCACAAATGTGAGCCGCATGAGGACCGCCCCCAGAATCCCCCAGAAGAGCACTCTGTATTGGTATTTGAGCGGCACCTTGAAGTAGCCGAAGACAACCGCAAAGACAAACACGTTGTCCATGGACAGCGACCACTCAACCAGATAACCGGTCAGAAACTCAATCGCAGCCTTGCTGCCCAGCCACCACCAGACCAACCCGTTGAACGACAAGGCCAAGGCGGACCAAAAACAGGTCCAGAAAGCACTTTCTCGCAGCGATGGCTCGTGGGATTGCTTGTGAAAAACAGTCAAGTCGAGTGCGAGCATCACGGTCACAAACACAGCAAAGCTGAGCCAGTGAATCAATTGAATCTGGCTCGTAGGATCCAAGGGAAAACTTTCTGAAGAGGGGCTAACACGGGGCTGAAAGGGCGCAGAATAAGAGACCACGGAGTGGCGGAGTGTAGCTCAAGCCAGCGATTGTTGTCGCGGGGCCTTATTCGGCCTGCGAATGGCAAAAATTCAAACGAACTGAGGCCACAGGCTGGCTCCCACAGGTCGGTTTTGAAAAAAATGCCGGAAACGCCTGCCCCATGGGCATCTCAAGCCTCCCAGTTGTTAGAAGCAGGCGTTTTCTGGGGGCATCCTGCGCTGGCACGCAATGTGCACCCTATCCTTGCCGTTGAAGTTCGAACGGTATCGCGGATCTTAGTTGCAGTCAGTCGCCTAGGTGGGGCGACACGACGCCCCACATGAGGGCATTGCCGTTTTCCGCGGCCCGTTTCGACTTCGCGTTTTGGCTGGCAAGTGGCTGCCATTTACGAACGCTTTTTTTTGGCACGAGCCTCGTGGAAGTCCTCCGATTCAAG
>CAIRDU010000115.1 GCA_903877395.1 uncultured Planctomycetaceae bacterium | reverse complement strand
GGGGGGTGATCGCCCCGACGATTAATCTCCACACGCCCGACCCCGACTGCGATCTCGACTACACGCCGAACGTTGCCCGCCAGGCACAGGTCGATGTTGCCATGAGCAATAGCTTTGGTTTTGGTGGCCACAATGCCAGCCTAGTGCTCGGGCGGCTGGTCTGACGTGCCACGTTCACAACGCCTCATAACTGGATGTGCGGCCAAGCTGTTGTGCGGTCTGCAGTTTTTACAGAGGCCTCCACTACGCCAGAGGAAAGCAACGATGGCCCCCAGTTGGTCTTTGGCCGCATCGTTTGTGCCGTTGCTCGTTGTGGCCATGCTGGCCGAACAGGAACTTTCCGCGCAGCTTCCGGCCGATGCAGGGCAGGTGTGGAAAACGTACGATGTCAGTCCGTTTGTGACACTGGCCGGCAAGGGCAGCCAAAAGCACATCGTGGATTGGATTCTGCAGGAAACGGGATACAGCAGCTGGCACGGCGAAACCGTCGCCGCTCTTTCGGCTAACGAAAAGTCCCTGCAGTGTTTTCATACCGCTGCGATGCAGTCGCGGGTAGAGGAGATCGTTCAGCGATTCGTTCAAGATGCCTCCACACCCCATCGATTTTCAGTTCGAATCTTGGGGGTCGGCAATCCGGCGTGGAGGAATGACGCTCGTACGATGCTGCGACCGATTCCCGCAGTAACTCCCGGTGTGCAGGCGTGGCTCATGTCTCGCGAGGAGGCGGCTATTCTGGTTGCCACACTTCGGCGGCGGACAGACTGTCAGGAATTGCCGACCGGCCCGGTGCAGGCTGCCAACGGCCTGCCGGTTCTGCTTTCGGGAGGGCGGCAGCGAGAGTACGTGCAGGATGTGGTCCTGCAGCCGAACGTGCCCCCCGGGTGGCAGGTTGTGAAAGCCACCTGCGACGAGGGCTTGGCTCTGGACGTCCACCCCCTTATGTCGCAGGATGGGTTGAGCGTTGAGGCCGTGCTGCGATGTCGGATCGATCAGGTGGAGCGGATGGCCCCCGTATCGGTGACGGTGCCCGTTGCGGATCGCCCTCGCATGCAGGTCGAAGTGCCGCAAATGTCGGCCGTACGGGTGGGGGAGCGATTCCGATGGCCATCTACGCAGGTGCTTGTGGTTGGCTTGGGGTTGGTGCCTTGGCCTGTGCCGGGGCAGAATGCCGCTGCCACCGCAGCCCTGCTCTCGACTGCCAATCGTACTGATGTTGTTGTCGTCGTAGAGCCGCGGTTGAGCGACACGCCATAGTCCATGCATCAGAATTTAAAAATCGTTCGTAAGCGAATGGCAACCATCAGCGTCACGCACACAGAGATTCGATCCCAAAGAGTAGGAATGCGTTCATGAGTGCTCCCCGGCAGCGTCGCGTCGTTATCACTGGAATGGGAGTGGTCTGTCCACTTGGCCTGTCGCTCGATGACCTGTGGGCAGGGCTCAGCACAGGCACCAGCGCCGTGCGGCCCATTGAATCCTTCCCCGCCGGCGGACTGCCGCTTCAGCACGCCGCCGAGGCTCGCGGCTTTACCGGAGATATCAGCAACTTTGGGCCCCTCGACGCAGAACGAAAGAAGGCAATTCGCAAGGGATGTAAGGTGATGTGCCGAGAAACGCAGATGGCGGTGGCGGCCGCGCAATGGGCGATCCACGATTGCGGAATCTCGCCCGAGCAGCATCAGCCCGAACGGTTTGGCTGTGTGTTTGGCTCAGACTACATGCTAACGCTGCCAGAGGATTTTACGGCCAGCGTGGCCAAGTGTCGGGGCACCGATGGCAAGTTTGATTTTAAACGATGGGCAACCGAGGGACTGCCGCTGCTTACGCCGCTGTGGTTGCTGCGGTATTTGCCGAACATGCCAGCCAGCCATATTGCGATCTTTAACGACCTGCGTGGTCCAAGCAATTCGCTGACGCTGCGAGAGGCCAGCGGGCACTTGGCGATCGGTGAGGCCACCAGCACGATCCAGCGAGGCGCAGCCGATGTGATGCTCGCAGGCTCTACGGGTACCCGTGTGCATCCGATGAAAGCAGTTCACGCTCTGCAGAGCGAGCAAGTCGCGATGGGAGACGGCGACCCCACTTGCTGGAGCCGCCCTTTTGAAAAATCCAGAAAGGGTATGGTGCTCGGCGAAGGCTCCGCGGTGCTGGTACTCGAGGAGTTGGAGCATGCATTGGCTCGAGGAG
>CAIRDU010000114.1 GCA_903877395.1 uncultured Planctomycetaceae bacterium | reverse complement strand
TTGCTGCTGGCTCTGGACGAGCGACTCTCTTTGCTGCTCGGAATCAACCACCTGCGCCGTCAATTCTTTTTCGCGGCTCTCCAGTTGCTGGGCCCGCATCTCCGTGCGACTGGTCTGCGCCCATTCTTCAAAGATGATGCTGTGGCCGGTGCTGTGCAAAACTGACTGGCCGGTGGCAGCAGCAGCCAAGCCCGGGAGCGTTGCACGCGAGCCGGTCATGTTTTGCATTTCCAGATAGAGGTCGTATGCATCGGGCGCATACTCTCGCACAATCGTCGACCGCCAAGCGAAGCCTGCCCGGTGGAGGAGGCCTTTATCGTAGCGGTCAGGGGGCGGGCCAATGGGAACGTGGAGGCGGTCGCGAATCTCGTGAAACACGCCCGCAGGATCGTCGACGGCCTGCGAGAGTTCTTTGAGAACGCACTGCGATGGGTGGCGTTTGACAAAGTCAACGATGAGCCGATTGCAATGCAGCCACACCCCAACGGCCAGCGATGGATTGTGAATAAACTCTCCGTCGCCCCGTCGAAAAAAAGATTCTATCACCTCCCACGGACTGCGAAACACAAACAGATATTTCGCGTTCGGCAGAAGCGCGTGCCAGAAATCCAAAAACAACGCGGTGCGAGGATCCTTCCAGCCCCACAGCCGACCGGGCCCAGAGCGGCTGGCAATCAGCGATTTGGCGCGATCCAGCATCGCTTCGGGTACGTGGATTTCGGCTTCCATCGTATAGCCGGCCGGATTCAACCCATTGGCGAGCAATGCCTGCTGGTGAAACTCTAGGAAGTCGCAGTCTTCAAAGTGGCCTTTTGGATTCCCGCCACCACCGACCCCCAGCAATCGGTCGCCCATGGATACGCCCGCGCCTTCGCACAGAGACGCCAGCAGCGACGTGCCCGAGCGATGCATACCGCCGACGATCAACACATGTTCGCTGGCATGCATGGCCTGCTCGCTCGTTACCGAGCAAACGCTTTGCTGGGACGATGCCGACGGTTGTGGGATCTTGCCACACTGGAGCGGCACCACCGAAGAAAACTGTGTATGAAAAAAGGGGTCGTGCTTGAGGCTTTCGTCAAATGCGGGCACGGCGGGGAGTACTCCAGTCGTGAGCGTTGCACCGGCGTGAGGATCAACGAGGCCTCGCTTGCCACTGCTACCAATCGCCACACACAACGCCGGAAATGACCGTCCGCTCTCCAAGCCCAGTCGCTCGTTGTCAAAACCCCGCGTCTTGAGGCGATCCATCCACTCCTTATTCGCGAGATACCAGTTCACCGTGCGTTCGATACCCGTGCCAAATGTCTCCAGCGGACTCCAGCCGAGTTCTTGGTTGATCTTCTGAAAATCGATCGCATAGCGGCGGTCGTGGCCGGGGCGATCCTTGACAGAGGTGATCAGCGATTCGCACGGGCCGTGTGGTAGATCAGGGCAGCAGCGGTCGACGGCGTGGCAAATCGCGTGCACCACTTCCAGATTAGTGCGCTCGCAATCGCCGCCGATATTGTAAACCTCGCCCACGCGCCCATGGGCAAACACTGCCCGAATGGCACGGCAGTGGTCGGCCACGTAAAGCCAGTCGCGAATCTGACCGCCGTCGCCGTAGACCGGCAGGGCCTTGCCCTCGAGGCAGTTCAAGATCATCAGCGGTATCAGTTTTTCAGGAAACTGATACGGACCATAGTTGTTGGAGCAGTTGGTCGTGAGCGTTGGCAGGCCATAGGTGTGGTGGTAGGCCCGCACGAAGTGATCGCTGGCCGCTTTGGAAGCCGAGTAGGGTGAGTTGGGCGCGTAGGGTGTTGTCTCTAAAAACTTGCCGGTCGTTCCGAGTGAGCCATAGACCTCGTCGGTTGAAACGTGCAGGAAACGAAAC
>CAIRDU010000113.1 GCA_903877395.1 uncultured Planctomycetaceae bacterium | reverse complement strand
CGACCATGCGCCGGTGAGCGATTTATACCTCTGGGACCGCAAGCAAGACGCTGCTTATGAACAGCCCGTTGGCAAGAGCCCCAAGCAGCGGCACCACGTTCGCTTCTGGCGATCGGCCGAAGTAAACGAAGAAGGCCATCCGCTCTGGCTGGGGGCCGCGACGTACGACGAGCGGGTTGAACTCAGTCGCACTACCGGCATCACTCATCGCATCGCTCCGGACGTCGATCGGGAACGCGACAAAATCATCCACGACGCACACGGGTCCGGGAGCTTAGGAAATGCCTACTTCGTCGAACCGTTTCACCGAGTGATGACAGGGAAAAACGGCGGAGGCGATCCTTATTTTACAGACGGTCGCTTGGCTATCGGCATCATCTCCGTGCGGCGGTAGCCACCTGCACGTCTCTTTGAATGCCCGCCCCACTGATCTGTCTCCTTCGACGAGAACGCTTGCCGTTCCACTCGCGTACTGTTTCCTCGGGCGTGCATTCATTTTTCACACTAGACAAACAGTGCGGACAAGAGCGAAGCTATGATGCCGACTCGTTTTGAATCCCCCCCAATTGACCGTATTGCCGCCTAAACTGACTGCAGGCAGCTTTGTAAAGAAACGCGCCGTGAGCGAAACCAACATTCTCAAAAAGACAGCGATCCAGCAGGCTCAGCTCATCCGCGACGGCGAGATTTCTAGTGAAGAACTGGTGCGGTTGACGCTGGAACGGATTCACCGCTTCAACCCGATTCTCAACGCCTTCGTGTCGGTGTTTGATCGTGCCATTGAAACCGCGCGACGCAAAGACCGCGAGCGGATTTCCCGGCGGGGGGCCTTGCCGATGTTTCACGGCGTGCCCATCGGCATCAAAGATCTCAATATCGTTCGCTGGGCGGCGACTCGCTTTGGCTCACAACTCATTCCGCCTTTACCGCTCCCATTTGATGACTACACCGTGGCCCCTTTGCGCCGGGCTGGTTTTGTGATTCTTGGAAAGTTGGCCACATCGGAATTTGGCACCATGCCGGTGACGGAGCCCGCTATCCATCCGCCCACGAGAAACCCTTGGTCGCTGGAGCACTCTGCGGGCGGCTCCAGCGGCGGTTCGGCAGCGGCCGTTGCCTCTTGTATGTTGCCGGTCGCGCAGGGCTCAGATGGTGCCGGGTCGATCCGCATTCCGTCAGCGTTTTGCAATCTCTACGGCTTGAAGCCCTCCCGCGGACGAGTTAAGAATCAATTCGGTCTGCCTGATCGCCGGGTGCTCTATACCTCTGGCCCCATCACCCACAGCGTCGATGATGCGGCTGCGATGCTCGATGTGATGGCAGGACTCGTGAATGGCAGGCCACACTGGGCGCCTCCGCCGGAGCGGCTCTTTTCTGAGCCTGGGCACGCAGGTGCCAAACGCATGAGGATTCAGTTCGTGACACGCACAGCCCTAGGGCCAACCCACCCAGACATTCTGAAGGGATTCGTCCGTTCGCTATCGATGATTTCTGAACTTGGACACCACGTTGAGGAGGGAATTCTGCCAGACGGTTCGCTGGAGGAATTTCTTCCGCTGTGGCAGCATCAAGTTGCACAACTGCCGCTCTTCCGATGGAGCCGCACGCAACCGGTTACATGCTGGCTCGGCTCAGCCGGCCGGATGCTGAAGTCTCGCGACATCGCCACGCTCTTCGACTCGCTCAAGGCTAGGTTTGAGCCCGCGTTTGCCACTGCCGATATCTGGGTGATGCCGACTGTTGCGCTGCCTGCCCCTCGCATTGGGGCGTTTCGCGGACTGCCCGCTGCGGAGGCATTCGCCGGTGCCGCGAAGCTGGCCGCTTTTACAGTCCTTATGAATCTGGTCGGCCTGCCGGCAGCCAGCGTGCCGATGGGATTCACTCGTAAGGGACTACCGATGGGGTTGCAACTGGTTGGCAAGGCCTTTGCGGAAGATGATGTTCTGGCCCTCTCGCGGCAACTGGAGCAGGCGATGCCGTGGCGGCACCGCACACCGTCGATCTAAATTCGTGTACGCTTCAAAGCCAGTGCTTGGGGCAAACACGACTTAGCCTCGTAGAATTCCGCCCCGACGGCCTGAAAGTTTTGTTACCGGAAGTTGCACATACCGTCGCTTTCCTCCCCTAACGCTCAATGACTACCCATGAAGTGGCTCCTCGTCTGCGTTCCGCCTGCTCTTTTTCTTGGCTGGTACGATGGAAGTCCCCTGCTCGTTTTTGCTCTTTCGCTTGCGGCAATTATCCCGCTGGTGGAGTTGATGGGCGACGCCACCGAGCACATAGCAGCCAAACTTGGATCCACCGCCGGTGGCCTTCTCAACACGACGCTGGCCAACGCGCCAGAGCTGATTATCGGACTCGTTGCGCTCTCCAATGGGCTTGGATCAGTGGTGAAGGCCTCGCTCACAGGCTCCGTTTTAGTGAACCTGCTGGTTGGCATGGGCATTGCGCTGGTGTGGGGAGGCAGCAAGTATGGCCCGCAGCGACTCGAGCGAAAGAAGCTCCGCAGCAACGGATCCATGCTTCTGATCTGCGCGTTT
>CAIRDU010000112.1 GCA_903877395.1 uncultured Planctomycetaceae bacterium | reverse complement strand
GCTGGCCATGTCATCCTCGGGCCGCCCCACCAACCCGTGCAGTGCAATCTCGCCATCGGTGGCGTCGATATCAAGCAGTCGCTCCGCCAGCGGCACACCAAAGAGCCCACCGATCCGCGTTGCCCAACGATCGGCTGCTGGTAGATCGTGGAGACGACGCCCGTTGTGCGTGAGCGACATCGCAACGGCCGGATGGGCCAGTGCGGTGCGCACAAACGCCTCCGACGCATGCGACCACTCCGTACTGGGGGCCCGCAGAAACGCCCGCCTGGCAGGCACATTGCCAAAGAGCTGATGCACCTCCACTGTGGTGCCAATGCTGCAGCCCTCCGGCACGACCTCACCCATCCGGCCACCATTCACCTCAATCGATGCTCCGGAGTTGGCCATCGACGTGCGAGAACGAATCA
Source organism: uncultured Planctomycetaceae bacterium (assembly GCA_903877395.1). Lineage (GTDB taxonomy): Bacteria > Planctomycetota > Planctomycetia > Pirellulales > UBA1268 > BAIKAL-G1-2R. The sequence continues at coordinate 1,754 of CAIRDU010000112.1, read as the reverse complement.
CGAGCCTGGCCACCTCTCCGACCGAAGCCAGCGCCTCTCCACGAAATCCAAGCGTATCGATGCGTTCTAGATCCTCCGCTACTCGAAGTTTGCTGGTGGCGTGCTGCGACACTGCCAGCCGGAGGTCTTCGGAATCAATGCCACCGCCGTCATCGACCACCCGCACCAGTGCAATGCCACCCTGTTCAAGCGCGACATCGATTCGCGTCGGTCCAGCGTCGAGCGCGTTTTCTAAAAGCTCCTTCACGACGCTGGCGGGGCGTTCCACCACCTCGCCGGCAGCAATTCGGTTGACGACCGATACAGGTAGCTTGTGGATCCGTCCCATACGTGCGTTCCCACCCACTGCTCAAAGCGTCAGGAGAGCTGAAATTCCTTGATCTTACGATAGAGCGTGCGCTCCCCAATCCCCAGCAGTTCGGCCGCTTGCTCGCGGTTGCCGCCGGTGAGCTTCAGCGTTTCTCCGATAAAAAGTCGCTCCACTTCTTCGAGAGGCCTGCCTACGAGCCCCGCCACCCCAGCCTCGCTGTTCACCGCAATCGGCAGCATGGCGGATGCCGCCGCCGGCTCAATTTCGAGCGGTAGGTCGTCGATGTCGAGCGTCTCATCGCAATCTACAACGACCATACTCTCGATAACGTTGCGCAACTGTCGCACGTTCCCGGGCCAATCGTAGGCCGCCAGACTCACGCGAGCCGCCAGCGACATTCCCTTGATCGCCTTGCTATGGCGTTTGGCAAACTGTCGAATAAAGTGTTCGATCAACAGAGGAATATCGGCTGCCCGTTCCTGAAGATTGGGAATGACAATCGTCACCACCTTCAATCGATGGTAGAGATCGCTGCGGAATGTGCCTGCTGCGATTGCGTCTTCGAGATTGCGATTCGTGGCTGAGAGAATGCGCACGTTCACCCGGCTCGGCGTGTTTGAGCCAACGCGAGTAATCTCGCCTGACTCAAGCACCCGTAGCAGTTTGATTTGCGTTGCCATCGGCATGTCGCCGACCTCGTCTAAAAAGAGCGTACCGCCGTTGGCATATTCAAACTTGCCAACACGGTCACTCGAAGCGTCGGTGAAGGCGCCCCGCACGTGACCAAAGAGTTCACTTTCGAGAATGTTCTCGCTCAAAGCCGCGCAGTTCAGCGCGACAAATGGCCTATTTTTTCGCGGGCTATTCTGATGAATCGCTTGGGCCACCAACTCCTTACCGGTACCTGTTTCGCCTTGAATGAGGACGGTTGCATCCGTTGGTGCGATCCGCTTGAGCCGTTCTATGAGTAGGTGCATTTGGGGGCTCGATCCAACAACGCCTTCAAACCCAAACTTCTCGTCGAGCCTGCGGTTGAGTTCGATATTTTTTCGTTTGAGACGGATTCCTTCCGAGGCCTTTTCGACTGCCGCACGCAGGTGCGTGAGATCCAAAGGCTTCTGGAGATACGTAAATGCACCCTGCTGCATGGCTGCAACGGCAGAGGGAACAGTGCCATGCCCCGTAACAACAATCACCTCGGTTTCGACCGACACCTGCTTGGCCCGGGAGAGGATCTCGAGGCCGCCAATATCGTTCATCATTAAATCGGTGACGACGACATCAAAGGTCTCCTGCTCGATCTTTCGCACGCCCTCGGCACCACTGCCAGCCACGACACATTGGTAGCCTAGCCGACTCAACCCCTCGCCCATCGTACGGGCATGCACGATGTCGTTATCCACGACGAGCACACGCACGAGTCCCTGCGACCCCGCCTCCGCAG